>NZ_RJTZ01000051.1:0-23646 GCF_024343515.1 Aquitalea sp. S1-19
CATCATACCCCTGCGCCCACAGCTTTCTGGCCTTGGCTTGTGCCGCCTCGCGCTGGGCCTGCCGGATGGTTTCGGCCTCGTGCCGGGCGGTGGCTCGTTCGTCCTCGATACGGGCCTGCTCTTCGGGCGAAAGCGGGGCAATAGGCCGGCTTGGTTGCCAGCCTCGGGCGCGGGCGGCATGGTATAGCGTGCGCTCGGTGACGCGGCCCCCGGCTGTTACCGACTTCCATACGGCTTGGGCGTCCTTGGTACGGTAGCTGTCGGCGCCCTGGCTCCAGTTGTCCCAGATCGGGAAACCGTCTTCACCCAGTGCCGCCGTGCACGCCATGGCCATGGTGACCCATCCATCCCGGTCGTGCGGGTCGATGCTGGCCAGTGCAGATGCCAGTTCGTTCCTGTCGATTATCTGCATGCTGTTTCCCTTTCCAGTTGCTCGATCAGCGCCGGGCATTGCTCGATCAGCGAGGCAATGAATACATCCGCCGCCGTGCAGTCGCCGAACACCCCGAAGAAAGTGCCAGCAAAGGCCGCTGCGGCCTTGTCGCCGTGGGCTTGGTGTGCGTGCGCATCCAGATGCCAGCGCATCACACGCAGCATGCGCAAGGCCGATAACTGGGCGTCCCGTTTTGCCATGTGCAGGGCGTTGGGGTTGATTGCAGGCAAGCCGGTGGCCTCGCCAGCAAAGGCGATTTTGTTTTTTCGCATGGTTTATCCCTTGGTTAGTGCTGGTGGAAATGCTGGCGCATAGTCGACACGCAGACGTGGCCATGCCTGCAAAGTGAATTGCATATTCATGGCTTGTCCTTGTTAGGCTGCGTTGTTCAGATGCAGGGCGTCCCAGGCATCCAGTTCCGCGATGCTAAACAGGGTGGCGCCGCCGATCTTGCGCGGACGGGGGAAAGAGGGGTCGCGGTTCACCCAGCGATAGATAGTGACGCGGGTTACGCTGTAGCGGGCCGCCACTTGGGCTGGGCGAAGGTGTTTTTGTAGCATATTGCGGTCTTTCTGCCATCTTGGACGGCACAAAATTGAAAGGCCACAGGGCACGAACAAATTGCTGCCATTTCCCGTAAAGCGCGTAAAAATGCGATAAAGCTTTTAGGGTGGCTAGCAATTTGTTAGGATTATATTCTCTTGTGAGGAGACCATTGCGCCTTTGTGCCTGTGGGTTGGCTAGATCGTTTCCTAGGCGATCAAGCCGCTGGATTTGAAAGTTTCCTAGACGATCAAATCCTTCATACAAAACAGCTGCCTATTACGGGTGGCTGTTTCATTTTGGCCATACGTTTATCTTGACACAACAAATTGTACCTGATGCACTGCCTGTCTCGAAGTCTTGACAAAGCGCGTAAAAATTAGGTGCCCAGTTTTACAGGGTTTGCGTGTTAATAATTTTTTTGTCATGGCTCTTTTATCCGATTTTTCGCATAGCCACCACGTTAAAAGTGTTGTTTTCTGCGATGGCTAGCACCTCACCAAGCTGTGCAAATGCACGGCGGCGGGCATCTAGCATCTCCTGCCGTTGGTATGTCCGCGCCACTTTGCTTTGCTCTGTGTGATTCAGGCAGCGCTCGACCACCTCAAACGCAACACCAGCTTCCCCCATCAAAGTGGCAGCCGTCCGGCGTAGGTCGTGCGGCGTCCACTGGCCACCCGATAGCACTAGCTCATCGGTAGCGGCGGCGCGGTGCTGTAGTGCCTCGCCATCGGGTTTTTGCCGGTCGCGTAGCATCTTGGCCAGGCTTTTGGTATCGGTGTGTCGTGAGGCGTCCAGACGGCTAGGAAGCAGCCATTCCGATTGTGTCGTGTTGATTTCAATAATCCGTTGCACTTGCTCGGCGGCGTAGCTGCTCAGGTGGATGATGTGCTGCCTGCCGTTCTTGGCGTGTTCGGCTGGGATAATCCAGATGCCGCCAGAGCCGGCGGATAGATCAAAGTCGCTCGCCCTGGCACGCATCAATTCACCGACCCTTGCCGCCGTTGCCAGCAGCAGCCGTACCGCGCATTTGTACCGCTCGGGCAGGGTGCAGGCATTCAGCTTGCCATTAAGCAACTCTTTCAGCTCCAGCTCGGACAGCACCCGATCACGCTCGACTTCCTGCCCGCCAAAGTGCTGTTTTCCGAAATGGGCGGTAGGGTCGTTCTCCAGCAGGCCATGCACGCAAGCAAATGTGAAAAGCTGCTTTAGGTCGGTCAGGGTTCTGTTGGCCATCCGGTTTGATCCACGCTGGACGATGGCCATCAGCAGGCCGGATATGTGCGCCTTGGTCACTTGGTCGGCGTACAGCTCGCCAATGGCAGGGAATACGTCCTTGGTGAACGAGCGCCTTGTCTCCGTACCTTGATCCTTTCGGCCAGCCAGTATTGCAGACTCCCATTTGCCGAACAGGCCATTGAATGTAAGGCGGGCGGCAGCCAGTGCGGCGGCGGCTTTGCTTTCCGCGTCTAGGCGCTGTTGCTCTATCTCTTGCTGGCGTTTTTCGTTGGCCAGTTGTTTCAGTACGTCGCGGGGGTCACGCGGCAGTACGCCAGATGCTTTAGGTGGCTTTGCCCATGCTCGGTACTGGACGGCAGCGGCACGCGCTACAGCGGCGGCATCTCGGCGTTCTTTTGCGGTATTGCCGCCATCGCATATGGGTAGCACGCGGCGCTTCCCTTGGAAGGTGTAGCGGTACTGCCAGACTGAGCCGCCAGTCCTAATGCGAAGCTCCAGGCCATCACCGTCGCGCATGAATACTTCATCCTCGCCATCTTTGAGGCGGGCATTCTCGATTGCCTTGGCTGACAGTGTATTAATGGCCATTTGTCCTGATACCTTCGCTTTGGGTTACTTTCTGGGTTACATCTAGATTGCAAAGCGATGATACAACATGATTTATGAATGGACAAAGAAAAAGCCAGAATCATTGTCTGGCTTGGCTTTGAGGCTACATTTTGTGTTTTGATGATTTGTGCTGATTCGCTATATGCACTTGCATGGGGTGCAAGGGGTCGTAGGTTCGAATCCTACTATCCCGACCAAAAGACACCATAAATCAGGCCATCTGTTCAGATGGCCTTTTTTGCGTCTGCGTTCTCCTTGCTTCAGGCCAGTGTCAGTGGCTCGACTTCTGTTTCTATGTCCAGTACCCGGGCGATAAAATCCTGCATGCCGGTGTGTTCTGCGGTGCTGACAAAGCGGTAGCTTGCCTGCTGCTCCAGAGGGCTGCCCAAGTGGTGGGTTTCCAGTTGGCGGCGTATCTGGCGGCAGACTGCACCGGCAGGGTCGATGAGTTCGGCCTGTGGCCAGACGCTGGCTAGTAGCGGGGCGAGGAAGGGATAGTGGGTGCAACCCAGTACAATCTGGTCGACATCGCTATCAGCGAGGTCTGCCAAAGCCTGCTTGACCGTGTTGCGGGTCTGGGGACTATCCAGTTCGCCGGCCTCGACCTGTTCGACAAAACCGTCGCCGGGTAAGAGCGTGATTTTGACGTGCTCGTGATAGTGCGCGGCGAGGCGTTGCAGCTTTTCACCCGACAGCGTGGCGCGAGTCGCCAGTACCGCGATATGGCCGCTGCGGGAGGCAAGTGCGGCCGGCTTGATGGCGGGCTCCATGCCAATGATGGGCAGGCCGGGGTAGTGGCGGCGCAATTTTGCGGCCGCCGCGCTGGTAGCGGTATTGCAGGCAATGACAATGCTGGTCGCGCCTTGTGTCAGCAGCCACTCGACAATGCGTGTGCTGCGCGCTTCGATTTCATCGTGGCTGCGCGGCCCGTACGGGCACCAGGCGCGGTCGGCCAGATAGATGACCGATTCGTGTGGCAATTGTCTGGCAAGCTCGCGCCAGACCGACAGGCCGCCCAGACCCGAGTCGAACATGCCTATCATGCAAACTCCAGATGGGTACTCAATAAAAACTGGCCTGCACGGGGCAGGCCAGCGGGGCAAACAGCCGGCTTAGCTGTTCTGGATCACGATCTTGGGGAAGCGGCCGGAGAAGTCCTGTGCCTTTTCACCGATCTTGACCGCAACTTTGCGCGCAATTGCCTTGTAGGTCGCGGCAATCGTGCTGTCCGGTTCGGCAGCCAGTGTTGGCTTGCCAGCGTCGACGGCGGCACGGATGCTGATATCCAGTGGTAGTGAGCCCAGTAGTTCGATGCCGAAGTCTGCCCCCATTTTGGCTGCGCCGCCTTCACCGAAGATATGTTCGGCATGGCCGCAGTTGGAGCAGATATGGATGGCCATGTTTTCCACCAGTCCCAGCACCGGCACGCCGACCTTTTCAAACATGGTGTAGCCCTTGCGCGCATCCAGTAGTGCGATGTCTTGCGGCGTGGTGACGATGATGGCACCGGTGACTGGCACTTTCTGCGACAGCGTCAGCTGGATGTCGCCGGTGCCTGGCGGCATGTCCACGACCAGATAGTCCAGATTGTCCCACTGGGTGTCGCTCAGTAGTTGCTGCAGCGCCTGGCTGACCATGGGGCCGCGCCATACCATGGCCTGGTCGGTGTCGACCAGATAGCCGATGGACATGGTCTGTACGCCGTAGTTTTCTACCGGCTTGAGTCCCTTGCCTTCGATGACTTCGGGTTTGGCATCGGCCACCCCCATCATCAGTGGTTGCGACGGGCCATAGATATCCGCATCCAGAAGGCCGACGCGTGCGCCCTCGGCCGAGAGCGCCAGCGCCAGATTGACTGCAGTAGTGGATTTTCCGACACCACCCTTGCCCGAGGCGACGACGATGATGTTCTTGACGCCATTAAGCAAAGGCACGCCGCGCTGGGCTGCATGACTGACGATCTGGCTGCTGACGGAAATATCAAGGCGTCGCCCTTGCGCCAAAGGCTGCAGAGCTTCGGCGAATTGTGCGCGTATGGCTTCGAACTGGCTTTGAGCCGGATAGGACAGGACAACAGCCAGCGAAATGCAGTCATCGCTGACTGACAGTTTGCGTATGGCTTTGGCCGCGCTATAAGGCTTGCCGGTATTGCTGTCGATCAGCCCGGCAACGCTGTCTTGCAGCTGGGTTTCAGTCACGGTCATGGTGTTGTTTTTCTCCTCGCGGTCGTGGGGGCTGAAGTAGCGGCTGATTTTCGAAAACATGGATGGCATTCGTCAAGTCGGAGAATGGGGTGCGCGAACTGCGCTTGCTGTTTTGCGGATGATACGCGCTAGTCCCGGCTAAGGCGATGCTTGCCCTGTTTGACAGGGGCGTGAGGACACAAGGGTAAAACCGCTTGCATGCTGGTATATCAGTGCCGGCTGAAGTAGAATCGCCCCCTTTTCTGCGTTTGGCTGTATGCCAAACCCGCCTTTATCCGGCGCCCTTGTGGCGCCGTTGCTGTTTGATTTGAAAGGTTTTGTTCTTTTATATGCACGCAAAACACACTCTTTCCGGGCGTGCGGCTCTGTTGTTCCCGCTTGCGCTGGTGCTGTTCGAGTTCGCCGTTTACATCTGTAACGATATGGTGCAGCCCGCCATGCTGGCGGTGACGCGCGAATTTATGGTGGACTCGTCCTGGGTACCGACCTCGATGACGGCATTTCTGGCCGGCGGCGCCTTGCTGCCATGGTTGACCGGCCCTCTGTCTGACCGTATCGGCCGTCGTCCGGTGCTGTTGGCCGGGGTTGCGTATTTTACGCTGACTTGTCTGGCCACCTATCTGGTGAGCAGCATTGAGGCATTTATCGCCTTGCGCGTGCTGCAAGGGGTCGGCCTGTGCTTTATCAATGCGGTGGGTTACGCCGCCGTGCAGGAAGCCTTCAAGGAAAAAACCGCCGTCAAGGTCATGGCCTTGATGGCCAATGTGGCCTTGATTGCACCCTTGCTGGGTCCATTGGCCGGCGCGGCCTTGCTTGAGCTGGCGCCATGGCGCGCCAGCTTCCTGCTGATCGCGGCGCTGTCTTTTGTTTCGCTGATTGGTCTGCTGCTGTGCATGCCGGAAACGGTCAAGCCCAGCCATGAGAAGCTGCCCTTGTCGCAGATCGGCCACGACTATCTGGCGGTGTTCCGTAATCGCCGCTTCGTACTGTCGGCCTTGTGCATTCCGCTGCTGGCTCTGCCGCTGATGGGCTGGATTGCGCTGTCTCCGGTGTTGTTGGTGCAGGACTTGGGCATGACCACGGTCGAATATGGTCTGATGCAGATTCCGGTGTTCGGCGGCCTGATTGCCGGCAACCTGTTTCTGGCTATGGTGGCCGAGCGTTGGCCGCTTGGGCGATCGGTGCAGCTGGGCATGTGGCCGATTGTTGCCGGTCTTGCCTTGATGCTGGGTGGCGTGCTGTTTGTTGATGCGCCGCAGTACACCATGGTAGCCGGCATGAGTCTGATGGCTTTTGGCGAAGGCATGGCGTTCGGTGTATTGTACCGTTTTGCCCTGATGTCCTGTCCCGAAGGCAAGGGCACGGTTTCCGCCAGTATGAGCATGATTTCGATGCTGGGTTACGCGCTGGGGATCGAGTGCTTTACTCTGGTCTATAAAGCTGGCGGGATGACGGGTTTTGCCTTGCTGTCGCTGGTGACCTCGCTGGTCTTTGTCTGCCTGGCCAGTCGTATGGTGGCGCTGGCCATGGCCGAGCGCGCCGAGGCTGAGGCCAAAATGCCTGAGCAGGAAAACCGGCAGCCGGAGCTTGCCAACCAAGGCGCTTAAGACAGATTTTTCTGATGAAAAGGCAGGGTGGGGTCGGTTTCGATCCTGTCCTGCCTTTATTGTTATAATCGATGGCTTGAAATCGAATCCAGGGGCTTTCCGATGACGAAACGCAAGATTTTGGTGACGAGCGCGCTGCCTTATGCGAACGGCGCGATCCACCTTGGCCATATGGTCGAACACATCCAGACCGATGTCTGGGTACGCTTTCAGAAGATGCGTGGTCACGACTGCCATTATGTGTGTGCGGATGATACCCACGGCTCGCCCATTATGCTGGCGGCCGAGAAGCAGGGCATCACTCCCGAGGCACTGATTGCGCGCGTGAAGGACGAGCATCTGGCCGACTTCACCGGTTTTCATATTGGCTACGACAATTACTACTCGACCAATAGCCCGGAAAACAAGACCTATGCCGAGACGGTGTATAAGGCTTTGCGTGCCGACGGCAAGATTTCCTCGCGTACCATCGAGCAGTTGTTTGACCCGGAAAAGCAGATGTTCCTGCCTGACCGCTTCGTCAAGGGTGAGTGCCCGAAGTGTGGTGCCAAGGACCAGTACGGCGACAACTGCGAGGTGTGTGGTGCGACCTATAGCCCGACCGAGCTGAAGAACCCGTACTCGGCTGTTTCTGGCGCGACGCCGGTCTTGCGCAGCTCCGAGCATTATTTCTTCAAGCTGGGCGATTGCGCCGACTTCCTGAAGGCATGGACTGGCGGCAGCACCTTGCGCGCCGACGGCGTGCAGCAGATGCACCTGCAGGCCGAGTCGCTGAACAAGATGAACGAGTGGATCGAGGGTGGCCTGCAGGATTGGGACATCTCGCGTGACGCACCGTATTTCGGCTTCGAGATTCCGGATGCGCCGGGCAAGTATTTCTATGTCTGGCTGGATGCACCTATCGGCTATATGGCGTCGTTCAAGAATTTGTGCGACCGAACCGGCATCGACTTTGACGAGTACTTCAAGGCCGATTCCACTACCGAGCTGTACCACTTCATCGGCAAGGACATCCTGTACTTCCATGCGCTGTTCTGGCCGGCAATGTTGAAATATGCCGGCTATCGCGCACCGACCGGCGTGTTCGCACACGGCTTTTTGACCGTGGATGGGCAGAAAATGTCCAAGTCGCGTGGCACTTTCATTACCGCCAAGTCTTATCTTGACTGCGGGCTGAATCCGGAGTGGATGCGTTACTACATCGCCGCCAAACTCAATGCCCGCATCGAAGACATCGATCTCTCGCTCGATGATTTCATCGCCCGGGTGAACTCGGATCTGGTGGGCAAGTTTGTCAATATCGCCAGCCGCGCCGCCGGCTTTATCGCCAAGCGCTTTGACGGCAAGCTGGCCGACAGCGTTTCCGATCTGGAGCTGTTGACCCGTTTGCAGGCCGAAGGCGCCAATATCGCCGCCGCCTTTGAAGCACGCGAGTACGCCAAGGCATTGCGCGATGTGATGGCGCTGGCAGATCTGGTCAATGCTTACGTCGATGCTAACAAACCGTGGGAACTGGCGCGTCAGGAAGGGCAGGACGCCCGCCTGCAGGAAGTGTGCTCGGTACTGATCAACGCTTTCCGCCTGCTGACTATCTACCTCAAGCCGGTATTGCCCAAACTGGCCGAGGGCGTCGAAGCCTTCCTGAATCTGGAAAAACTGCAGTGGTCCGACAGCGAGACGCTGCTGTTGGGTCATGTCATCAATCCTTATCAGCACCTGATGCAGCGCATCGACCCGGTGCTGGTCGAGAAACTGATAGAAGCGAACAAGCAAAGCATGGAACAGCAAGCCCCGGCCGCCGCAGCGGCACAATTCGAGCCTTTGGCCGACACCATTACCATTGACGACTTTGCCAAGGTTGACCTGCGCATCGGCAAGGTGCTGGACTGCAAGTTTATTGAAGGCTCGGACAAGCTGTTGCAGTTCACTGTCGATCTGGGTTTTGAGACGCGCAATATTTTCTCCGGTATCCGCAAGGCGTATGGCGAGCCGGAAAAGCTGATCGGGCGCAATGTGGTGGTGGTTGCCAATCTGGCGCCACGCAAGATGCGTTTTGGCGTATCGGCCGGCATGATAGTCTGCGGCTCGGGTACGGAAGATAGCCAAGGCTTGTTCCTGCTGGATGCTGACGAGGGTGTACTGCCAGGCATGCGCGTGGGTTGATTATTCAGTGGTGGCGTAGCAAAAAAAGCACTACAAAAGCATTTTTGCATTTGTAGTGCTTTTGTTTTGGGTATTTAATGAATGTGTAATGAATGAGTGCTATTGTATTCTTGACTAGTAAAGAATTTTAGTATTTACTGATAAATATTTATTTTTATATAAGATAAAAGGGTTGGTTAATGGGGATTGTTGATAAAGGAGGCCAGACAATGATGATAAAAGTAAGCCAGTTGCAGCCAGGGTTCCAGATACACGAGCAAAAAGACAACGGCGAAGTAGACCGCTACGAGGTGGTTGAGGTTGCACCGGTCGGTCGCAAGTTTCAGGTCACTTTTCGCTCACTGCTTGGTGTTGAAAGCGCAGTCTACCCGGCGGATGCCTATTTGAATGCCAGTTGCTAAGCAGCTCTGCTTAGGATGATCGTATAGTCTATTTCGAGTCGTTTAAGTTTGGACATCCATTGTGGGTATGGTTGGCAGCGGTAGGGCTGCCGTTCAGTGGGTGTTGTCAGATCGGGAATGGGGCCGCTTCAATAGCGGCCCAAATTTTTTTAAGTCTTAGCTTCAGGCATGCTATAGCGTCATGAGGCCAGTCAGGTTTTGTGTATCGCCGTCTGCGTCTGCTTTTATTCCGGATAGTCGCTACCCCTGATCCATTATTTGTCGGAAATCATCACCATGATTGCGCGTCTGTTGCGTATTTACGGAAAGGTACAGGGTGTGTACTTCCGTGATAGTGCTGTCATGTTAAGTGGTGAGCTCGGCTTGAACGGCTGGGTCAGGAATCGTTGTGACGGTACGGTTGAAGTCTTGCTTGAGGGAGAATCTGTAGCGGTTGATGCTTTTATCCTTTGGGCACAGCGGGGTCCTATAGCGGCCAGAGTCGACAAGGTCTGCGTGATCAAACTGGGTTTACAGGCTTGCAAGGGATTTATCCAGCGCCCGACCCTGTAAGGTGGGCGTTTTTATTCTTCTATCTATATCCCGGCCCGAACGGGGTCGCTTGCTACGATACAGTCAGCTTCACCATCGTTACTCATCCCGCAAAGGGGCTGATATGCGCATCGCTGTTTTCGATACCAAACATTATGACCGTCAGGCGCTGGAGTCGGCTAATGTCGCTTTTGGTCATGAATTGACTTTTTTCGAGCCGCGCCTGAATGCGCAAACCATGAGTCTGGTGCAGGGCTTTGATGCGGTCTGCCCCTTCGTTAATGATTGCATAGACGATAGCGTGGTTGAGCGGATGGCTGCAGCGGGGGTGATGCTGGTGACGCTGCGCTGCGCAGGTTACAACGGAGTGGATTTGGCTGCGTGTGCCCGGTATGGCGTGGCGGTGACACGGGTGCCGGCTTATTCGCCGGAAGCGGTCGCCGAACACGCTTTTGCCCTGCTGTTAAGCGTAGTGCGCCATACGCACAAGGCCTATGCACGCGTGCGCGAGCTGAATTTTGCACTGGATGGACTCGTTGGTTTCAATTTGCAGGGCAAGACATTTGGCGTGCTGGGCACCGGGCGCATAGGTTTGGCAGCCATTCGCATTGCCCGTGGTTTTGGCATGCGTGTGCTGGCGTGCGATCCTCGGCCGCAAATGGAGGAAGCGGCCAGTCTGGGCTTTGAGTATTGCAGTATGGCGCGTCTGCTGGGTGAGAGTGATGTACTTAGCCTGCATCTGCCGCTTGGCGTAGCTACGCACCATATCATCAACGCCAAGGCGCTGGCGGCGATGAAGCCTATGGCGGTGTTGATTAATACCAGCCGCGGCGGGCTGGTGGATACGTCTGCGCTGATCGATGCGCTCAAGGCTGGACGCCTGACGGGGGTGGGGCTGGATGTGTACGAGATGGAGGAGGGTGTGTTTTTCCAGGATTTGTCCGCAGCCTGCTTGCAGGATGACCAGTTGGCGCGGCTGCTGACTTTCCCCAATGTGCTGGTGACATCCCATCAGGGGTTTTTGACACAGGAAGCCTTGGCGGCTATTGCCCGAACGACACTGGAGAATGCGCAGGCGTATGAGCGCGGCGAGCATCTGCTGAACGAGGTTTTGCTATAAGGCGCCTGCTGAGTCGCGGCGGAATACCCACTCAAGTTCGCTCGATGCATCGGCATCAAAGGCATAGCCTTCACTGTCAAAGCGACGCAGATCTTGCGCCTGTTCGATCTTGTGTTTCAGCGCCCAGCGTACCATCAGCCCGCGGGCGCGTTTGGCGTAAAAACTGATGATTTTATACTGGCCATTTTTCCTGTCCTGAAACACTGGCGTGATAATGGCAGCATTGATGGTCTGGCGTTTGACCGACTTGAAATACTCTTCCGAGGCCAGATTGATCAACACCGGATCAGTGTCTTGTGCCAGGCGCCGGTTGATGGTGTCGGTGATGATGTCGCCCCAGAAGGCATACAGATTATTGCCCCGCGCATTGGCCAGACGCGTACCCATCTCCAGGCGGTAGGGCTGCATCAGGTCCAGTGGTCTTAATACGCCATATAAACCGGACAGGATGCGCAACCGGTCTTGCAGCCATAGCAGCTCGTCCTGATTCATCTGTTGCGCACCCAGCCCCTCGTATACATCCCCCATAAACGTCAGTACAGCCTGCTTTGCATTGCTGCTGGTAAAGGGTGGTTGCCAGCTATCAAAGCGGCCGGCATTGAGGATGGCGAGGGTGTCGCTGATCTTCATTAGCTGAGACAGTTGTTGCGGGCTTAATTCGCGCAGCGTGGGCATCAGGGCGGCACTGTGTGCCAGCAACTCAGGCTGGGTACAGGGTATGCCCTCCGAAGGAGGGGTGTTGTCCAGGGTCTTGGCCGGCGAGATCAGCATTAGCATGGGGTAATAGCCTTTGAAAGCATACGCAATTTCAGGATTGTAGCCTAAAGCCCTTAAAATACGGCTTTCCGAAAAGCTGGGGTGCAAGGAGTGCGCGTATTGCTGCAAAGGGTGAACGAGGCCAGTGTTACGGTGGATGGCGAGGTGGTGGGGGCCATCGCTGGCGGCCTGTTATTGCTGGTTGGGGTAGAGGAGCCGGACGCTGCGAGCGATATCGACTGGCTGGTGCGCAAGATTAGTCAGCTACGGGTATTCAACGATGAGTCTGGGGTGATGAACCGCTCGCTGCTGGACTGTGGGGGTGACGTGCTGGCTGTCAGTCAGTTCACCTTGATGGCCAGTATGAAGAAGGGCAACCGGCCAAGTTATAGCCGCGCTGCCCGTCCCGAGCTATCCCGCCCCCTGTTTGATGCCTTTGTCGAGCGCCTGTCCGCTGTGTTGGGCCGGCCGGTCGAAACCGGCCGTTTTGGTGCAGAGATGAAGGTCAGTCTGGTCAATGATGGGCCGGTGACCTTGTGGCTGGATAGCCGCCAGCCTGAATAGGCTTACAGGCCCTGAATCAGCAGGCGCTGACCAGGTTGCAGGCTGGCTTGTTGCCCGATAGCGTTCCAGCGCTGGATGTCGGCATGGTTCAGGCCCAGCTTGCGGGCAATACCGAAAACGGTATCGCCGCTTTGTACCACATACTCGCGGCTGACTTTTTTGAAGGTGGCGGGCTGATCCAGTTGTGCCAGTTGGGCGATGGCTTCACTGCTGGCCGGGACGGGCCTGGCCAAAATGGGCGTACCACTGATCTTAAGACTTTGCCCCAGACGCAGTGTGGTGTTGTCCAGTCCGTTTAGTGCTTGCAGTTCACTCACGCTCATCTGGTAGCGGCGTGAAATATTGTAAAGCGTATCGCCCGTGCCAACGATGTGCTGGCCATTTTGCAATTGTGGCATGGCCGCTTGCTGGGCTTGGGCCAGTGCTTGCACGGCGACAGATGCTTGCAGTGCAGGAGTCGTTCTGATTGTCAGGCTAGGGCCGGTTGTCTCGGTCGTGACGGCGATAGGCTGAGCGGCGGAACTTGCCGCTTGCAAGCCGGAAACCGCTGCGGTTGCTGTCACGACGGGTGCAATGGCGGACGTCGGCGTGATGCGCGTGGCGACGAGCACTGGCGCTACAGGAGGGGGCACGATAGGCGCTGCTTGCTGAATGGCCGGCGTCAGCACCGTGCGCTCGGTTATATCTGCTTGAGCCGGTACCGCTTCATCGCGTCCGATAGCGGCGACCATGGGCGTTTCCAGTGCAGAGGCGCGTCCGGCGCTGGATACCCGTAGCGCGACGGGGCTTGCATTGCTGTTATTGGCAGCGACGAGAACCGGCTGTCCTGCCGCAAAGCGGCCGTTGCGCTGGTTGTTGACCCGGATCAGCTCATTCGCATCCATATTGAACTGCTGGGCCAGACTCTGTGCATCGGTACTACTGTCCGGCATGTGCACGTCCCAGTTCAGTAGCGGCTTGTCCCATGCTGCCAGGTTGCGCTCGAAGCGGTGCAGCTTGCTGGCGGGTAGCAGCATCTGGCGACCGCTTTTGTGTGCGTAAACCGGCAAGTTGAATGCGGGGTTTAGCTCGCGGAATTCTGCGCTGGAGACCTCGGCCAGCCGTGCCGCTACGTCGATATCCATATGGCGGCCGGTGGAAACGGCGACAAAGTAGGGCTTGTTGGGAAAGGCGGCCAGGTTGAGTCCGAATTTTTCCGGCTCGGCAATCAGATTGCGCACGGCCAGCAACTTGGGTACATAGTTGCGGGTTTCATTTGGCAGGCGCAGGTTTTCGTAAGTTTCGACCTGGCCTTGGGCCCTGACGCGGGCGATGGCACGCGAGACATTGCCTTCACCCCAGTTGTAGGCAGCCAGGGCAAAGCCCCAATCGCCAAATCGTCCGTGCAGATATTGCAGGTAATCGAGCGCGGCATGGGTGGCGTCGATAACATCGCGGCGGCCGTCATACCACCAGGTCTGTTCCAGTCCGTACTGGCGGCCGGTTGCCGGCATGAACTGCCACAAACCGGCCGCACCGACGTGGGATTGTGCCGTTGGCAGGAAGGCACTCTCCACGACAGGCAGCAAGGCAAGCTCTGTCGGCATGCCGCGCTTTTCGACTTCATTCATGATGAAGAACAGGTATTTTTGACTGCGGGCCATACTGCGCTGTAATCCGGCAGGATTGGCCGCATATTGGCGCTCTATCTTGCGGATCAGCTCCGGGTTGACCTCGGCCATCTGAAAGCCTTCGCGCGCACGAAACAACAGATTGTCGCCATTTCTGAGCAAGCTGGTGTTTAGCAACATCATGTCCAGACCCGCAGCCATCGCCTCGTCTACCGAGGCTCCTGCGGGTTTGCCAAACAGTGTCCCAGCCTGTACTGGTGCCTTAAATGCGGAAAAGGCGAGAGCCAGGGAAAGTGCAAGCGTGAGTTTTTTCATTTCGAGGAGAGCCCGGTATTCGATATTTCATTCCGTGCCGATGCTACCACGCAAGAGGGGGCTGTCAACGCAATAAATCAATTGAAATCAACAATATTGCGATAAATGCACACGGTTTGCAGAGTGATGCATTTGTTATTAATTGAGCATGATTGCTATCTAACGAACTCGTTTTTCCATTGGCGCAAAATGGTGAAGGTTTCCAGTCCCGGCTTGACGGCATGTCCTGCACGGCTGGATGCCGCCGCCACAAGCGATGGAAGCGAGGCGCGCAGGAAGGGGTTGCTGGCTTTTTCTGCACTGAGCAGAACCGGCAGCGTGGGGGTGCTGGACTCCATGCATTGTTGTGCCCATGCCAGCCTGTCCTTGATGGCCCGATTGTCCGGCTCGCATGCTTGGGCAAAATAGAGGTTGGCCAGTGTGTACTCATGGGCAGGATAGAGGCGTGTAGTGTCGGGCAAGCCTGCCAGTCGGGATAGCGACTGGTACATCATGGCTGGTGTGCCTTCGAATAGGCGCCCACAGCCGGCAGCAAATAGTGTGTCGCCGGTAAAGGCAAAGTCAGGACCCAGATAGATCAGATGATCCAGTGTGTGGCCGGGTGTAGCGATAACATCCAGCGTCAGTTCGCCCAGACTTATTTGCCCCCCCTCGCATACCGGGTGGGTGACACCTGCAATGGAGGCTGGACCATAAACTTGCAGGTCGGGGAAGTGCTCGCGCAGGCAGGCTAGTCCGCCTATGTGGTCGGAGTGGTGATGGGTAAGCAGGATGGCCGTCAGTGGCTGTCGGTTTTCTGTCAGCCAAGCAAGCAAGGGTTTTGGATCACCCGGGTCGACGGCACATAGGCCATTTTTACTTTGGAAGACCCAGATATAGTTGTCGCTGAACGCTTTAATAGGCCGGATTTCAGGCACGGTGCTTCTCCTTTGGCTGACTTGTTGCTGTCAATTGGCTTAAGTCCAGTGCACTACTGTGCGCACTGTGCATGCCTCGCGCGCTCATTTTGCTCATTAATGTTTCTGCGATAACTTCAAAACCCGGCACCGGGCTTGAGCAATCGCTTAGCAGCCACATTTTTTGCAGGTAGGGCTCGCCCAGTTGTGTCGGCAAGTCTTCTATGGTGCTGGCTACACAGTGTGACAACGCCTGGCCGGCAATGAGGAGGGCGTCGGCGTGCGCGAGCATCGCTATCCATGCTTTGTCGACCTGGCTTGCCGGATCAGCAGGGTCGGGTACTTCCGCCTGAATGGCCGAATAATGCTCGGTGTTCGGGTTATAACCTTTATGGATGTAATTCACCTTAAGGCCGTGGCTGTTCTCCCATTCGGCAAGACTCTTGGCCAGCCCGCTATGGACTTGCTGTCCCCAGCTGCCTTGCAGGCAATGTTCCGGCCAGACCATGAGTTGATAACGCCCGCTTCGGGCGAGTGCCTTTACATAGGCAAGGCTGTGATCTTGTTGCTGCGGATTACGCGCTTGCCAGATGCCGTTTTCAATATCAGTAATCGAAATCTGGGTGAAGGGAGGCGGCGCTTCGCATGATGTATTGCACCACCAGCTAGGGTGGGCGATATCCAGTTGCTGATGTGTGTCCAGCGTAACATGAATGGCATCAAGCAAATGGCCCTGTGTTTGTATCAGACGACTTAGTCGTTGCATGTCCGCCGTGGCGCCAGGGACAGGCAGGGCCGCAGATGGCAGGTCGCAAAAATCGTTTTGCGGGTCGATGATCAGTAGTTGTCGTTTGAGTGCGGTCACGGTGGAAGGAGGGGCTCGCTAAAATTAGTCTGGAAACAGCATGCACTCAATTATCACTGTTTTGCACAGGGTGCTGAAGCGCACCGTGCTGATGAATATACAAATCATTGATTTTATTGAGTGGTTGTGCGTTTGGTTGGTATGAATATGCCAAGACCAATTTTTTTATTTTTCCAACTGACCAGCTTAATAAATTTAGTTATGATCCCTTATTCTTAAAAGTTGAAAAGCTGTCGATGCGCAAACTGCTCTCCCTGTCCCAGTTTCAACTGTCCTTGTTGTTATCCCTTTATATCGGTGTGCTACTTAATGCGGATGTATTTCTGCGGCGTATAGTGCCAGCCAGCGCGGGAGAGTTCGTTTCGATCGGGATCGAGATCATCGCCGTGCTGGCATTCAGCTACTTGTTGTTTGCATTGGCTGGCTTGGGCGGACGTCTGCTCTACCGCGTACTGGGAAGCCTGCTGCTATTGTTTTCTGCGGCCGCCAGCTACTACATGACGCTATTTAATGTGGTGGTTGGCTACGGCGTGATGGTGTCTGTGCTGACGACCGACACTGATCTTGCGCGCGAATCGATAGGTTGGGATTTTGTGCTATGGCTGGTCGCGACGGCGTTGCCGCCTCTTGTTTTGCTATGGAAAACCAAGCTAGAGCGCAATATGTGGCAGGCTTTGAAAACACCAGGCCAGCGAGCTTTGCCTCTATGGACGACAGTACTGGCACTTGTGCTGGCTGTATTGCCCCTGCGCCAGCTGGACAGGTATGAAGAAGCCAAAGCGCAGGCGAATAATACCTATAGCCCCAGCCGCGCAGGTGCGGTGGCGCATAGTTATTTGCCCAGCAACTGGATCGCAGGTCTGGGTATGGTGGCTTATAACCGGGCCGCTGAGGCACAAAGTAACGGCAAGCTGCTGGATCCTGCGACGGCATTTAGCTGGAAAAACAGTCCTAGCCTTGAGGACACGACCGTCGTGTTCGTGATTGGCGAAACTACGCGCGGGCGTAATACTGGTCTGCTAGGGTATGAACGCGATACCACGCCGCGTTTAGGGAGCGAGAAAAACGTACTGGCATTTCAGGGGCGTTCCTGCGATACCGCGACCAAGCTATCGTTGCGCTGTATGTTTGTGCGTGAAGGCGGTGTTGCCGATAATGCGCAGCGCACGCTCAAGGAGCGTAATGTCTTTGCCGTGCTGAAGTCACTGGGTTACAGCAGTGAGTTGTATTCCATGCAAAGCGAGCTGTGGTTTTATAACAGCCTGAAAGCCGATCAGTATGCGCTGCGTGAAATGGTAGTGTCGGACAAGCTCAGTAGTGGCAAGCACACGGGCGATATGCTGTTGCTGCCCCAGTTGGAGCGCTCGTTGGCGACCCATCCCAAGGGTAAGCATCTGGTGGTGTTGCATACCAAGGGCTCCCATTATCAGTATTCACAGCGTTATCCGCGTGAATTTGCCCGCTATACCCCGGAATGCACCAGCATTGACGATGCGTGCAGCAAGGCCTCGCTGATCAATGCGTTTGATAATAGTGTGCTGTACACCGATCATGTGCTGGCCGAGGTGATTGCGCGCCTTAAAGGGCGCAAGGCGCTAATGGTTTATGTGCCGGACCATGGCGAGTCGATTGAGGAAAATAGTCATTTCCATGCCACGCCGCGTGACATTGCTCCGCCCGAGCAGTTCGATGTGCCTGTGGTGATGTGGGCCTCGGACAGCTATCTTGCCCAGGTCGATGGTGCACGTGCCTTTGCCGCGCTACGTAAGCTGCAGGCATCGGGGCGGGTGCTGCGGCATGAGGAAATCTTCGATAGCGTGCTGGGCTGTCTGGGATACTCTTCGCCCGATGGCGGCATTCGTGCGCGTAATAACTGGTGTGCCCAGCCGCAGCCTGTACCGGTCATGCCGCTTAAGTCCTGAACCGGATGTTGTGGCCAGCGTGGGCGCTAGGCGGATGGCTGGCTGAAAAAGTCATGCATGGTCTGTGCTAGCGCTTGCGGTTGCTCCCATTGCACCATATGCCCTGCGTGATAGATGGTGACTTCCTGTAGCTGGCGGAAGCAGGTGCGCCGCTCGTCCAGCGTGTCAAGCACGCCCTTGGCCATGGGGTGATCCCACATATCTCCACCTAGCACCCATTGCACCGGCGCATTGATCTTGCGCCAGCAAGCCTTGGCCTCTTCCAGCCGGTACAGAATGGGGTTGACGCCTTTATGCTGCGGGTCAGCACGGTAGTGCAATGCCCCGTCGGCAAGGTGGGTCAATTGCTCGGCCATATAGCTTGCGTGTTCGGCCTGCATGCGCGGATTGCGCTCTTGCAGTTTGTCCGCGAGTTTGGCTGTGCTTTCCAGTTGGCCAAATGCGGGGGGCTGGTTTTGCTCTTTCAACCAGCGCGCATAGCGCCCGGGGGCTTCTTCGGGCCGTGTTTGTGCAAGACCAAAACCTTCTATCAGCATAAGCCTGTCTATACGCTCCGGGCGAATGCCGGCATAAAGCCCCGCTATCATGGCGCCCATGCTGTGTCCGGCCAGCATGACGGCTTTGCCCGGGCTGAGTGCCTCAAGTAGTGCGTCCAGGTCCGCCAGGTAGTCTGGAAAATAGTAGCTGCCGTGATTCCATGAACTGTCGCCAAAACCGCGCAAATCCGGCGCGACGAGGTGCCAGTGTGTAGCCAGATGGTCGGCGACAAACTGGAAAGTCGCTGCGCTATCCATCCAGCCGTGTAGCAATACCAGAAGCGGCTTATCAGGGTTTCCCCAGTGCAGGATGCGGGTGCGGTGTTTGTCGCGCTGGTGTAGTTCCGAGCGGGCGTTCTGGAGTGGCGTGTACATGGCAGGTAGGGGTGGGCTGAATAAGGTGTTATTTTAACGTCATTATGAGTGGCGTAAAAAAACCGCACCCTGATCTTGGGTGCGGTATCCGGCAACAGCGGAGGGTTTTAGCCTACGTTGTAGTTTGGTGCTTCTTTGGTGATCTGCACATCGTGGACATGGCTTTCGCGCATGCCGGCGGAGGTGATTTCAACAAAACCGGCTTTCTCGTGCATCTCGGCAATGGTGGCGCAGCCCAGATAGCCCATGGACGAGCGCAGGCCGCCCATCAGCTGGTGAATGACCTGTGCAATCGGGCCCTTGTAAGGAACGCGGCCTTCGATGCCTTCCGGTACGAACTTGTCGGCATTGGCCTCGTTGTCCTGGAAGTAGCGGTCCGACGAGCCTTGTGCCATTGCACCCAGCGAACCCATGCCGCGGTAGGACTTGTACGAGCGGCCCTGATACAGCTCGACTTCGCCCGGTGCCTCTTCGGTGCCGGCAAACATGCCGCCCAGCATTACGCAGTTGGCGCCGGCAGCCAGTGCCTTGGAAATGTCACCGGAGAAGCGGATGCCGCCGTCGGCAATCATCGGTACACCGCTGCCTTTGAGGGCTTCGGAGACATTGTGGATCGCGGTCAGTTGCGGCACGCCGACGCCGGCCACGATACGGGTGGTGCAGATCGAGCCTGGGCCGATACCAACCTTGACGCCGTCTGCGCCGGCTGCAACCAGTGCCAGAGCGGCTTCTGCCGTGGCGATATTGCCGCCGATCACGTCAACTTGCGGGTAGTTGTCCTTGACCCAGCGTACGCGGTTGATCACGCCCTGGCTGTGGCCGTGCGCGGTATCCACCACGATCACATCCACGCCAGCGGCAACCAGTGCGGCAACGCGCTCTTCGGTGTCACCACCGGTGCCGACCGCGGCGCCTACACGCAAGCGACCTTGTGCATCCTTGTTGGCGCGCGGGTGTTCGCTAGTCTTGATGATGTCCTTGACCGTGATCAGGCCTTTGAGCTCCCAGGCATCGTTGACGACCAGTACGCGCTCCAGTTTGTGGAAGTGCATCAGTTCGCGGGCTTCGTCGATACTGGCGCCTTCCTTGACCGTGATCAGGCGATCGCGCGGGGTCATGATGGAAGCGACTTGCTGGTCAAGACGTGTTTCGAAGCGCAGGTCACGGTTGGTGACGATGCCGACGACCTTGCCTGCCTCGATGACTGGCAGGCCGGAAATCTTGTGCTGACGGGTCAGTAGCACCAGATCGCGGATCAGCATGTCGGGCGCGATGGTAATCGGATCCTTGACCACGCCGCTCTCATGGCGTTTGACCTTGGAAACTTTCATCGCCTGTCGCTCTACGCTCATGTTTTTGTGTACGATGCCGATACCGCCTTCTTGCGCCATCGAAATGGCCAGACGGGATTCGGTTACCGTATCCATGGCGGCAGACACCAGGGGCAGGTTCAGCTGGATATTACGGGTAAGAACGGTAGAAAGGGTGACGTCGCGCGGCAGGACTGAGGACTGGGCCGGCACGAGGAGAACGTCGTCGAAGGTGTAGGCTTTTTCGATGATACGCATCTGGCGCTTCCTTGGCAGCAAAAGCAGATTATACAGGCGAATCTGCTTGCTAGGCAAAGACTAGCCTGGCCTATTTTGTGCTGGTGTATGCCCGTAGCAGGCGTGCTTGACGGGTCAGTTGTTTACGCAGTTTCGGGGGGCGTATGAATTTCAGAGTGGTTTTATGTGGCGCTACACTGCTGCTGGCTTCGTTTTCCGCGGTGGCGGAGGTTTATAAGTGGAAAGATGCCAGCGGGCGTACGGTCTATTCCGACCGGCCTCCAGCCGGCGCTCAGGCTCAGAAGATGGATGTGCGTACGGGTATGGCGGTCGCGCGCGAAGCGAGCGCGCCGGGAGTCGCTCAAGCTGTGGCACCGGCGGCTGCCTCGGCTGCAAGTCTGCAACAAGAGGCAGCGCAGCTGAATAAAAAGGTTGAAGACTATAACCGGCGCATGCGCGCGGATAACTGCAGCCGCGCCAAAACCAATCTTGAGCGGGCGGAAGCGGCCAAACCGCGTAGCGAAGCTGTCCTGACAACGGCCCGCAAGGATGTGAAAGAGTGGTGCGGTTCGTGAGCGTATTTGATGTGGCCGAGTTTCTGCGCGGACTGCCATCTTTGCCTGGCGTTTATCGCATGCTGGATGCTGCCGGCAAGGTTCTGTATGTCGGCAAGGCCATAGACCTCAAGCGCCGCGTCAGTTCTTATTTTCAGAAGTCGGATCTGAGTCCGCGCATTCAGTTGATGGTGCGCCAGATTGCTGCGATTGAAACCACGGTCACGCGCTCGGAGGCAGAGGCGCTGGTTCTGGAGAATAATCTGATCAAGGCACTGGCGCCGCGTTACAACATTCTGTTTCGCGACGACAAAACTTACCCTTATTTGATGATTTCTGCCCATGCCTTTCCGCAACTGGCGTACTTTCGTGGTGAGCCCAAAAAACCGCACCAGTATTTCGGGCCGTTTCCCAATGGCTATGCAGTGCGAGAAAGTATTCAGATCTTGCAGAAGGTGTTCCGCCTGCGCACCTGTGAAGACTCGGTATTTGCCAACCGTTCGCGTCCCTGCCTGTTATTCCAGATCAAGCGTTGTACTGCGCCTTGTGTGGGCAAAATCAGTGCAGGGGCTTACGCGCAGGACGTGGCCAGTGCCGCCGCCTTTTTGTCGGGCAAGCAAAACGAGCTGATTGATGGCTTGTCGCAGCGCATGCTGCAGGCGGCCGAGGTGCTGGAGTTCGAGCTGGCGGCCGAACTGCGCGATCAGGTGCAGGCTCTGTCGCGCGTGCAGGAGCAGCAGTTTGTGTCCAGCAATACCTCGCAACTGGACGCCGATGTGGTGGTGGCTGTGCTGGAGGCGGGGGTGGCTTGCGTCAATCTGGTGATGGTGCGTGGTGGACGTCATCTGGGTGACAAAAGTTTTTTTCCTGTTAATGCCGAAGATAGCGATGCTTCGGCCATGTTGGAGGCCTTTCTAGGTCAGCATTACCTGACGGCGCCTTTGCCTGCCGTGCTGGTGGTCAATCATGCCATTCCGGAGGTGGTGAGTGATGCGTTGCAGGCGCGAGCCGGGCATGCCTTGCATATTGTGAGTCATCCGATAGGTGAGCGGCGGGTCTGGTTGGAAATGGCCGAGAAAAATGCAATGCTTGCCTGTGCACAGCGTGCGGGCAGCAAGGCTAGTCAATCTGCGCGTTTGGCTGCACTGGCCGAGGTGCTGGAACTGGATGGGGTGGCGCGGCTGGAGTGTTACGATATTTCGCATACCATGGGCGAGGCGACGGTAGCTTCCTGTGTGGTATACGACAAGGGGGGTATGCAGCCTGCCGAGTACCGGCGCTTCAATATTGCAACGGCTAAGGCAGGAGATGATTATGCCGCGATGCGCGAGGCGCTGACCCGGCGCTACAGCAAACTGGCCGAAGGCGAGGGCAAGTTGCCGGATGTGTTGCTGATAGATGGCGGCAAGGGGCAGGTGGGTGTCGCACTGGAGGTGATGCAGGAGTTGGGTCTTGTGCTGCCTATTGTCGGGGTGGCCAAAGGTGAGGCGCGCAAACCTGGCCTGGAGACGCTAATCCTCCCTTATCTGCAAAAGACGTTACAATTACCCAGCGATCATCCTGCGCTGCACTTGATTCAGACTGTGCGCGATGAGGCGCACCGCTTTGCCATTACCGGGCATCGGGCGCGCCGCGCCAAGGCGCGCACCATGTCGACACTGGAAGAAGTTCCTGGTGTCGGTGCCAAGCGTCGTCAGCAGTTGTTAACCCGTTTTGGTGGGCTGCGCGGCGTAAAGGCTGCCAGTATTGATGACCTTGCCCGGGTCGAAGGAATCAGCCACAAGCTGGCCGAATTGATTTATAACGCCTTGCACTAATAACAAAGATCACCCCATGCCGTTCAATCTGCCTATCTTCCTGACCTGGCTCAGGGTTGCCCTGATCCCCATTTTTGTGGCGATCTTTTTTCTGCCGCCTAGCCTGATGTCTTCGCATGTTGCCAATGTGACTGGCGCAGTGATTTTCTTTTTGGCGGCGGTGACAGACTGGCTGGATGGCTTTCTGGCGCGCAGGTTGGGCCAGACTTCGGCATTTGGTGCTTTTCTGGATCCGGTGGCCGATAAGCTGATTGTGGCGGCTTCGCTTATTTTATTGGTGGAGCTGGGGCGGACCGAGGGCTGGATGGCCATGATTATCATTGGGCGGGAAATCACCATCTCTGCGCTGCGGGAGTGGATGGCCGAGATGGGCGCGCGCAAGAGTGTGGCCGTGGCGAGCATAGGCAAGCTTAAAACCATGGCGCAAATGGCGGCTATCTTGCTGTTGCTGTATGCGGATCCTGTTTTTCCGTTTGTAAGTACGCTGGTAATCGGAAATTTATTTATGGTTGTGGCCGTAATTTTAACTTTGTGGTCAATGGTTTACTATCTGCGCATGGCGGCAAAAGAGTTCGCGGATAAAAAAATGGATGCATGAAGTGTTGACAGGCTTCGGAAAATCCTTATAATTCGCATTCTCTTGAAGACGGCAACGTTAGCAAGACAAGAAATGTGATGCGGGAATAGCTCAGTTGGTAGAGCGCAACCTTGCCAAGGTTGAGGTCGCGAGTTCGAGCCTCGTTTCCCGCTCCAGGTTAATTTTTGAGTAAAAGTAAGTGGTTATGCGGGAATAGCTCAGTTGGTAGAGCGCAACCTTGCCAAGGTTGAGGTCGCGAGTTCGAGCCTCGTTTCCCGCTCCACACACAGATTGACCGGTTTGCGGGAATAGCTCAGTTGGTAGAGCGCAACCTTGCCAAGGTTGAGGTCGCGAGTTCGAGCCTCGTTTCCCGCTCCAAAATCGACAGTTTGTGAAGTTTTACCCAATGCGGGAATAGCTCAGTTGGTAGAGCGCAACCTTGCCAAGGTTGAGGTCGCGAGT
>NZ_RJTZ01000052.1:0-23626 GCF_024343515.1 Aquitalea sp. S1-19
GAACAGGCGGCCGCCACCAGTGCCGACAAGGCACAGCCGGTACCGGTGACTTGCTGCAAGCGCGCATCGCCGCCACTGATGGCCAGTACCTGCCCGTCCAGACACAGATAGTCGGTCGCACCGGTCACAATCACCAGCGTGTCGTACTGATGTGCCAGCTGACAGGCACACGCCAGCGCCTGTTCACTGGCATCCAGACTATCAACCCCGCGCCCCTGTCCGGCTTCACCGGCGAGCGCGCGGATTTCGGCTGCATTGCCACGAATGGCCGCCGGGCCCTGCATCAAAAGTTCATGGCAAAAATCGCGGCGGAACGACAAGGCCCCGACAGCGACCGGATCCAGCACCCAGGGCGTGCCGGCGCGGCGCGCAGCGGATACCGCCAGACGCATGGCATCAGCCTGAGTGCTATCCAGTGTGCCCACATTGACCAGCAGGGCCGAGGCCAGCGCGGCAAATTCGGCGACTTCTTCGCGGGCGACTACCATGGCGGGCGCAACGCCGCTGGCCAGCAAAACATTGGCGGTAAAATTGGCGACGACCTGATTGGTCAGACAATGCACCAGCGGCGTAGCCGCACGCAGGGCATCCAGTGCGACGGCCGCTGCGCGGCTGTCAAAAGGCAGGCTATTCATAGGCTACTCCCGGGCCATGCCGCAGAAGCAGACGACAGGCAGGCGAGCGCCGGCCTGATCGTGACCTCCCTACGCTGGCATAACCCAGATCAGGTACTGCGGGTCTCTCTCAGCCACGCCAGGCGCGGCACCCCGAGTCACATTCAAAAGAAGGACGGATTATGCTGAGCATGATCCGTACGCGTCAATGCAATACGACGGCAGCCTTGCTCCTGCGGGGGCGTCAGAACGATCAGATGGAGAGCGCACCAACATCCACGGCAAGACATGCCATACAGGCAAAATCGGGCGATCGGCAGCAAAATGCGCCCCAGCGTATATGATTTAAACCATGGTGCTGCGTGATGCATGTGGCGCATTCTTAACGCATACACCGGATTCACCATGGCGCAAACTGCTCCCGAAAAAATAAGCTGGGTCACACTGGCGCTGATGATCGTCGCCGCCGTCGCCAGTATCCGCGCGCTGCCGGGGATGGCGATCTACGGTTTAGGCTCCATCCTGCTTTACCTGCTGCCGGCACTGCTGTTTTTCCTACCGGCGGCGCTGGTGACCACCGAGCTTGGCACCACTTGGCGTGGCGGCATTTATGGCTGGGTGCGTCAGGCTTATGGCGACCGCGCCGCCTTTTTCTCGGCCTGGTATCTATGGCTGCAAGTCGCCATGCTGCTGCCGGTGGTGCTGGCGTTTGGCGCCGACACGCTGGCCTATCTGATCGATCCGCGCCTGGCCGGTAACGGCGTTTTCACGGCCGGCGTCATCACGCTTCTGGTCTGGAGCATCACCCTGATGGCACTACGCGGCGTCGGTGCACTGGCCCGTCTGTCGTCGCTATTCATGCTGCTGGGCACTTTGTTGCCGGCACTCTTGCTGATCGTACTGGGCGCGCTGTGGCTGCTACGCGGCCTGCCCTCGGCCAGCCCGCTTGACTGGCACGCGCTGCTGCCCCATGTCTTCAGCCATGATTCAAGCATGCTGGCCGGCCATGGAAAAACCCACACCAGCGTCTGGCAACGCTTCGATGGCGAGCTGTCGGGTCTGGTGCTGATTGTCAGCAATTTCCTTGCCTATGCCGGCATAGAAATCAATGCCGTCTACGCCCGCAACCTGCCCAATCCCCAGCGCGACATGCCGCGCTCGCTGATCTTGTCGGTGATCCTGATCCTGCTGATCTTTAGTCCCCCGACACTGGCGATTGCCCTGGTCGTCCCCTCGGACAAGATCAGCCTGACGGTCGGCGTGATGCAGGCCTATAGCGATTTTTTCAATGCACTGGGCGTGGGCTATCTGACACCGGTGATGGCGTTATTTCTCATCATCGGCGTATTGGGCGGGGTGCTGACCTGGATTGCCGGCGCCTGCAAGGAAATCCAGTATGTCGGCAAGGCAGGGCTGCTGCCGCCATGGTGGCAACAGACCAACCGCCACGATATGCCCGCCAATGTGATGCTGCTGCTGGCGACACTGGTTTCGCTGTTATCGCTGATCTATGTGCTGGTGCCGGACGTGTCCGCTGCCTTCTGGATGCTAAGCGCACTGGCCGCACAAATGTATCTGGTCATTTATCTGCTGATGTTCATGGCCGCCATCCGCCTGCGCCAAAGCCAGCCGGCCACCCCGCGCGGCTACACGCTGGCACGTCTGCCTTTGGTGGCCGGCATTGGCATGCTGTCATCGCTGCTGGCCCTGCTGCTGGGTTTGTTGCCGCCAAGCGGTGAAACCTTCCCGCTGTCTAGCGGCCACTACATGCTGGTGCTGGCCAGCGGGCTGGTACTGGCCGCGCTGCCACCCTTTGTTTTCAGCGCCTTGCGCAAAGCACACTGGCAGCAGGTCAGTGACGAAGAAGCCGCCTCATATAGCGCGCCGCTGACTATCGACACCCCCGCCGCACACGGCCCGGGCCGGCACAATTAACAAGAAGGCGTGCCCTGCCGATTGCCTTTGCCAGCCATGCACGCTAGCCTAGCGCGCTAGGCCACCTTCCCCCGCCGCCACACCAGCGGCCATCTCTCGTGAACGACCTTTTTGCCCGCGAACCGGAAAAGCCGCTAGCCGAAATGCTGCGCCCGACCACACTGGCCGACGTGATCGGCCAGCAGCACCTGATTGGCCCGAACAAGCCGCTCAGGCTGGCGATCGACGCCAAGACGCCGCATTCAATGATCTTGTGGGGGCCGCCCGGCGTCGGCAAGACCACGCTGGCGCGCATTCTGGCGGCCAGCTTCGATGCCGAATTTATTCCGATCTCGGCGGTATTTGCCGGCATCAAGGACATACGCGAAGCCGTCGAGCGCGCCCATGTGGCGCTATCGGGCTCGGGCCGGCGCACCATCTTGTTTGTCGACGAGGTGCACCGTTTCAACAAGAGCCAGCAGGACGCCTTCCTGCCTTTTGTCGAGTCGGGACTGCTGACCTTTATCGGCGCCACGACGGAAAACCCCTCGTTCGAGGTCAACCGTGCACTATTGTCGCGCGCACAAGTCTATGTGCTCGAGTCGCTGTCCACGGCAGAGCTGCACGCCCTGTTCCAGCGCGCCAAGGCGCAGGGCGCACTGGACGGACTGGTTTTCGACGAAGCGGCCATCACCATGCTCTCAGGCTACGCCGATGGTGATGCGCGCCGCTTTCTTAACCTTTTGGAGCAGACCCGCACCGCTGCGCGCGCGCGCGCGGTCACCCAGATAGGCTGCGACTTTCTGGCCGAAGTGCTGACGCTGAATGCGCGGCGCTTTGACAAGGGCGGCGACGCTTTTTACGACCAGATCTCGGCCCTGCACAAATCGGTACGCGGTTCCAACCCGGATGCGGCACTGTACTGGCTGACACGCATGCTGGACGGCGGTGCCGACCCAAAATATCTGGCGCGGCGCCTGATCCGCATGGCGTGGGAAGATATCGGCCTGGCCGACCCGCGCGCCATGCAGATCGCCAACGATGCCGCCACCACCTATGAAAGGCTGGGCAGCCCGGAAGGAGAACTTGCGCTAGCGCAAGCAACCCTGTACTTGGCCATCGCCGCCAAGAGCAATGCCGGCTACAAGGCGTATAATGCTGCCCTAGCCTTTGTAAAACAGGACGCGTCGCAAGCCGTACCGGTACACTTGCGCAATGCGCCTACGCGCCTGATGCAGGACTTGGGCTATGGGCACGCCTATCGCTATGCCCATGACGAGCCCGACGCCTACGCCGCAGGAGAACACTACCTGCCCGATGGCATGGCAGAGCCGCACTGGTACCAGCCGGTGCCGCGCGGCCTGGAAACAAAAATCGGTGAAAAGCTCGCGTTCTTGCGCGAGCTGGACAATCAAGCAAAAAAACAGGACTGACACATGCTGGACATCCAACTTCTGCGCAGCAATATCGACGACGTCGCCGCCCGTCTGGCGGCCCGCGGTTATCAACTCGACGTGCAGGCTTTCAATGCCCTGGAAGCCGAACGCAAGGCACTGCAAACCCGCATGCAGGAACTGCAGGCCAAGCGCAATGCGTCCTCCAAGCAAATCGGCATTGCCAAGCGTAACGGCGAAGACGTCAGCGCCATCATGGCCGAAGTCGCCAGTCTGGGCGACGAGCTGAAAAATGCCGAAACCGGCTTTGATGCGGTACAAAAGCAACAGGACAACTGGCTGATGTCCATCCCCAACCTGCCGCACGAGTCGGTGCCAGCCGGCAAGGACGAAAACGACAACGTAGAAGTACGCCGTGTCGGCACGCCGCGCAGCTTCGACTTCGAGATCAAGGACCACGTCGACGTCGGCGCCCCGCTAGGTCTGGACTTCGACACCGGCACCAAGCTCTCCGGCGCGCGCTTTACCGTGCTCAAGGGCGATATGGCCCGATTGCACCGCGCACTGGCGCAATTCATGCTAAATACCCATACCGGCGAGCATGGCTACCTCGAGCACTACACCCCGTACATCGTCAACGACAGCGCCCTTTTGGGCACCGGCCAGCTGCCGAAATTTGCCGAAGACATGTTCAAGGTGACCAAGGGCGGCGAAGAAGGCACGGTCGACCAGTACCTGATCTCGACCTCGGAAATCACCCTGACCAATACCGTGAGCGGCGAAATCCTCAAGGCTGAAGAGCTGCCGCTGAAATTCACCGCGCACTCGCCTTGCTTCCGCTCCGAAGCCGGCTCTTACGGCCGCGACACCCGTGGCCTGATCCGCCAGCACCAGTTCGACAAGGTCGAAATGGTACGCATCGAAAAGCCGGAAGACTCTTACGCCGCGCTGGAAGAAATGGTTGGCCACGCCGAGAACATCCTCAAGGGACTGGGTCTGCCGTACCGCGTGATCACGCTGTGCACCGGCGACATGGGCTTTGGCGCGGCCAAGACCTACGACATCGAAGTATGGCTGCCGGCGCAGGACACTTACCGCGAAATTTCCAGCTGCTCCAACTGCGAAGCCTTCCAGTCGCGCCGCATGATGACGCGCTTCAAGGATGAAAACGGCAAGAACCAGCTGGTACACACCCTGAACGGCTCGGGCCTGGCCGTTGGCCGCACCCTGGTTGCCGTGCTGGAAAACTACCAGAATGCCGATGGCTCGGTCACCATCCCCGAAGTGCTGCGCCCGTACATGGGTGGCAAGGACAAAATCGGCGGCTGATGCCACTGAATTGCGACACCCTCGATGCCCGGCACTGCCGGGCATTTTTGCGTCCTCTGTCCGACGGCTGATTGCGCCCCAGCCCCTCTGATTCAATCACCCGCCCACTCCCGCCTCATTGCGCAGTCTGCCACCCAGGCAGCAGCACATCCTGCCGGCACTACCACGCCCACACGACCAAAGCCACACTCAAGCCATCTGTCGCCATGCAAATGCCCGCCATTCAACGCGGCCCAGCAGTGGATTCGGCTTCCCTTCTAAATTAAAAAGCCTTTGATCTCTATCAATACAGAATTTGCACGCCTATGGAGTAATAAAAAAGCACTAAAAATGCATTTAACATAAGCGGAAGTTAATATTTATTAGCAAGCCGCACTACAAAGGATCACTCCCATGCACTGCCTAAGCAACGCCTTCGAGCGACGATGGACCGCCATCATTCTGGCCCTGTACGGGCTGATCATGTTGCCCCTGCCATGGTATTACAACGAAAGCTACCTGCCCGGCCCCTTGGGCGTGCCGATGTTCCTGTGGGGCTGGATCGGCCACGGCTTCGTGGTGCTGATTACCGTTGTGATTTTTGCCCGCCAGTGCCTGGCCCGCCCCGAATACCAGAGCCTTGATGCCAGCACAGGAGACGAGCAATGAGCGCCCCCGTTTCCGCACTGATTCAGCCAACGCCGCTACCGTTCTTCATGACGCTGCTGGTCTACTTCGCCATTATCGGCGGCATAGGCTGGTATGCCGCCAAGAGCACCAAGTCACTGCAGGACTTCTTCGTCATGGGCGGCAAAGCCGGTGCCGTCGTCAGCGGTATCGCCTACTTCGCCACCCAGTACTCGATGAGCACCTTCATGGGCGTGCCGGCGGTCGCCTACGCCAACGGCTATGCCGGCCTGACCATTTCGGTGCCCGGCCTCGCCTTCTCCATGATCATTCCGGCACTGCTGGTGGGGCGCAAGCTGATGCAGCTGTCGCACCAGCATGGTTTGTTGACCATGACCGACTATCTGGCCAGCCGCTATGACTCGCGCAAACTGGGCATCCTGCACGCCAGCATGATGGTGGTGTTCCTGATAGGCATGATCGGTGCGCAGACGGTCGGTGCCGGCGTCATTGTGCATACCTTTACCGGCCTGCCCGAGTGGGTTGGCGTGGTCGGCATGGGCATCATGGTGATTCTGTACTGCATGACGGGCGGCATGAAGGGCGCCATGCTGACCGACGTACTGCAAGGCGGCCTGATGGTCGTCACCGCCATCGTGACCTTTGTCGTATCGGTACAGGCCGGCGGCGGACTGGAAAACATTAACGCGGCGCTTTTGGCCAAGGGCGAGCAGTATCTGGCCCACCCCGGAGCCGCCGGCAAATACCCGTGGACGGCCTACTTCTCGATGATTGTGATGTGGAGCTTCTTCACCATCGGCCAGCCGACGCTGTTCACCAAGTTCTACGCCATGCGCGACTACCGCACCATGTATAAGGCGGTGATTCTGGGTACGCTGGGCATGCTGGTTTCCGCCACGCTGATCGAATGGTCGGGTGTGATGGGCATCGTCAGCCTGCCGGGCCTGACCGGCAAGGAAACCGACTTTATCGTACCGATACTGCTGCAGCAAAACCTCAACCCTTATCTGGCCGCCATCCTGATCGCCGGTATCGTTTCGGCCGGCATGTCGACCATCGATGCGCTGCTGGTGGTCGCCACCGGCGGCATCACCCGCGACATCTACCAGCACGGCATCAATCCGCAGGCGAGCGACGCGCAGATCTTCCGCCTGTCGCGCTATGTGACGGTGGTGATTGGTATCGCCGGCATCATCGTCGGCATTACCAAGCCTGCCTCCATCTTTGAGCTGATCCGTTTCTCCTTCGGCGGCCTCGGCATCTGGGTCGCGCCGGTCATCCTAGGCATGTACTGGAAACGGGCGACACTCGCGGCGGCTTTTAGTGCGGCCATCGTAGGTCAGGTGATCTATGTGTCTCTGGCACTGTGGGGCAAGGATCTGACCATGGGCTTCGATCCGCTGATCATCAGCTGGATGGCCACCATGGTGCTGATGGTGGTGGTCAGCCTCGCGACTCAGCCGGTCAAGCGTGAAGTCCTGAACCGCCATTTCGCCTTCGCCTGACAACAGGCCTGCCCGTCGGCGCCATCAGGCCTGGCGGGCTTCTGACTCATAACAAAACATTAGGAAGAGATATGCAACGCCCAGAATTCGCACTCGCCATCCACGGCGGCGCAGGCACCCTCACCCGCAGCACCATGACGCCGGAACAGGAAACCGAATACCGCACAACGCTGCATCTGGCCATGGTCGCAGGCCAAGCCTGCCTGGCCAGTGGCCAGCATGCGCTGGATGCGGTCTGTGCCGCCGTCGCGGTGATGGAAGACAGCCCTTTATTCAATGCCGGACGAGGTGCCGTCTTTACCCATGAAGGGCATAACGAGATGGATGCGGCGGTCATGGTCGGTCAGGGACGCGACGCCGGCGCAGTCTGCCAGATCACCGGCATCAAAAACCCGGTACTGGCAGCACGCGCCGTCATGGAAAAATCCAACCATGTCATGCTTGCCGGTGCTGGTGCCCGTGCCTTCTCCGAAAGTGCGGGGCTGGAAACTGCACCCGCCGAATATTTCCACACCGAAGCGCGCTACCAGCAATTGCTGGCCGTACGCGACAGCAACGCTGCCGTGCTCGACCATGATGGCGCGCACAAGCTGGCTTTTGCCGACAAAAAATTTGGCACCGTCGGTGCCGTCGCACTGGACCGCTTCGGACAACTGGCTGCGGCCACTTCGACCGGCGGACTCACCAACAAACGCTGGGGCCGGGTCGGAGACAGCCCGGTGATTGGTGCCGGCACCTGGGCTGACGACAAGGTGGCCATTTCCGCAACCGGCACCGGCGAAGTCTTCCTGCGCGCCTGCGCCGCACACGAAATCAGCGCGCGCATGCGTTACCTGAGCGAAGACGCTGCCACCGCCGCCGCCGCCGTCATGGCGGAGTTGGGCACTATGGGTGGCCAGGGCGGGCTGATCGTGATCGATGCCCAGGGCCATATCACCCTGCCCTTCAACACCGAAGGCATGTATCGCGGCCAACTGGTCGCCGGCGGCGAAATCGAAGTCGCCATCTACCGCGACTCAGAAAGCTGAAGATGAAAATTGCCGCCATGAACTGGATGCAGGTAGAAAGCTATCTGCAAAACGACGACCGCTGTATCCTGCCGCTGGGCAGCATCGAACAGCATGCCTACCTGAGCCTGGCGACCGATGCACTTCTGGCCGAACAGGTGGCGCTGGATGCGGCAGAGCCGCTGGGCATCCCGGTGTTTCCGGTGGTGAATTACGGCATTGCGCCCTATTTCAGCGCCTTTCCCGGCACGGTCACGCTGAAACTCGCCACCTATCTCTCGCTGGTGCGCGACCTGCTCGACAGCCTGGCAAACCAGGGCTTTCGCCGCATCGTGATCGTCAACGGCCACGGTGGCAACTCGCCGGCGGCCGGCCTGGCGACCGAATGGATGGCGGCCAACCCCGAGGTGCAGGTGAAATTCCACAACTGGTGGAATGCGCCCGGCACCTTAGCCTGCGTGAAAAGCATAGATCCGCAAAGCTCGCACGCCTCGTGGATGGAAAACCTGCCATTTACCCGGGTGGCCGGCGCGAACCCGCCTGCCGGCGTCAAGCCGCTGATCGACTTTGCACGCTACGCGGTGCTGAACCCCGCACTGGCGCGTGAATATATCGGTGACGGCAACTTCGGCGGGGCCTATCAGCGCCCGGACGAAGATGTACTGAGAATGTGGACGATTGCGGTCGAAGAGACACGCGCGCTGATCGAAGGGCCGTGGCGATGAAAGAGTAGCCCCCATCCTGATCGCAGATGCCATGAGGGCGTGGTGATCGCCACCGGCGTGGGTGTCGCGTTGCCGGTGGGCAGTCGCGTCGCCTACCATCAGAGCCTGTTCCGTGACGGCAGCTTTGCCAGCCATAGCGTGCTGGCCGCCGACATGGTGATGCGCGTGCCCGACGGGCTCGATTTCGCCACGGCCGCCAGCCTGCCTTGCCCGGCGCTGACCGCGAGCCAGACAATCGCCAAGCTGCCGCCGGCAGCAGGATCAGCGGTGCTGGTCACCCGCGCCGGCGGTGCCGTCGGCGCACTGCTCGTCCAACTGCTCGCCCGAGCCGGCTTTGAGGCATGGGCTACCGCCAAGCGTGCACGAACACGCGCATGCCCCCGCCCGCGCCGCGCTGATGACAACCGGCGAAACGCTGCTGAAGGACGTAGCACTGCAGCGCCTGCAGGCGGTGCCGATGGAGGCCTTTTCCTTTGATGTGCTGCCCGAGGCCTTACAGCCGATGAAAGAAGGCGCGACCACCGCGCCGGCCGGTGCTGAGGTTAATAAGATAAGCTGTTTGAATGGCCCATGCTGGCGCCGATAGATGGATTTTTGAGGAGATAAGACCGTGGCCGAGTTCGAGCTGATCAACCCCTTGTGGCTGCGCTCCTTGCTGGCCGTGGTGGCGACCGGCAGTTTCACGCGTGCAGCCGAGCAGCTTGATCTGACGCAAGCGGCGATCAGCCAGCATATCCGTCACCTCGAAAATGATTACGGCCGGCTGTTGTTGCGCGAGCGGCGAAAAATCGAGCTGACGCCACAAGGGCTTCTCGTCTTCGCGTACGCGCAGGAGGTGGCGGCGGCAACTGCCCGCCTGCACGCGCGCCTGACCGACGACGACCCTACCCGCGGCAAGATATCGCTGGCAACCCCCGGCAGCATCGGGCTGGCACTCTACCCTTGCCTGCTCGATTTGCAAGCGCGCCACCCGGGTTTGCAGCTCAGCCACCGTTTCGCGCCCAGTGCGCAGATCCCGGCCTTGCTGCTGGACGGGCAAATCGAGTTTGGCCTGTCTACGCGGCCACCGGACGACACGCGGCTTGAGGCGAGCGAGTTCGTCGACGAGGCGCTGCGGCTCGTGCTGCCGGCCGGCCACCCCAAGCCCGACTGGGATGCGCTGATGCATCTGGGAATGATAGGCCACCCGGACGGCGCCGACATGGCCGCGCGCCTGCTCGGCCGCTGCTACCCGGGACAGCGGGTATCGATGCTCCCCGAGCGCGGCTTCGTCAACCAGATCGGCCTGATCCTCGAGCCGGTCGCCCGCGGACTCGGCTTTACCGTGTTGCCGCAGTTCGCGGTCAGCGCGTTCGGCCGACCGTCCGAACTTTATATCGTTGAGCAAGACCCGCCGGTGGTCGACACCTTATGGCTGGTCACCCGCCGCGAGTGGCCGCTCAGCGCGGCCGCATCGCACGCGCTTGCCCATGTGCGGGCGCATCTGACCGGCTGTTCAGACCGCGCACCGCTTGGGGGCTGAACTGCGAGAGGGGGCCAACAGCGCCACCAGCCAGAGGATGGCGCCCAGGAAAAATGCGGCGGAGAGCTGCGGCAAGGTAAAGCCGAGCAGCGTCCAGTCGATGCTTGCACATTCTCCGCTTCCCGAGAGGATCTTGGAGAGTACATTCCACATCGGCATCGTTTCCATCATGTACTCAAGACCCGGCCCGCAGGCCGGCACCTGATCCGCTGGCAAATGCTGCATCCACACTTGTCGCGCGGCTACGCCAAAGCCTGCCGCAAGCGTTGTCGCACTCAGGAGCCCCCATACGCGATAGCCGGTACGGCCCGGGTTGTGCATGCAAGCAGCCAAGGCCAACAGGCCGGTCGCGATCACCGCCAGACGCTGCAGGATGCACATCGGGCAAGGCTCGAGCCCTAGATGGTACTGCGCAAACAGCGCGAATTTCATGGCGCCGGCACAGCCGGCAGACAGCAGTCCGAAGCCGACGCGCGGGCTCGGCAGATACTTGGGCATCCTTTGCCCTTTCTTTGTCATTTCGTGGGTCGTCTTGGGCGGGGTGTCCGTCTGCCTGCCATCGCCCCTTTACGAGGCGTCCGGACGGGCGATGGACAACGGCCCTGTTTGATCAGCGCACCTGCGCGTTGCACGCAGGTGCGCCCCCTCGGCACATCGCCCCAGAGGACGCCGGCAGCCGCATCACGGAGTGGAGGGAAACGCCAGCACCAGCTTGCCGCGCACCCGTCCCGCCAGTTGCCGGTGCAAGGCAGCGGTCAGTTGCGCGGCGTCCGGTTGGATCACTTCGACCGGCAGCGGGGCGATCCTGCCTTGCTGCAGCATCGCCAGCACCTCGTCCCCCATCCGCGCGAGGTCCTGCTGCGCATTAAGGTCGCCGCTGATCCATGCGCCGCCCAGTGCAATCACATGGATGCCTGGCGCGCGCGCGAACAGGTCGATGCCGGCGGTGTCGGGCAGGCCCAGCAGGCTGGCGAACTGCCCGCCGAACTTCATCAGTTGCAGGTCGCGATGCGCGGCCTCGCCGCCGATGCCGTCCAGCACCGCGTCGACGCCAGCGCCTGCCGTCAGCGCTCGCACCCGCGCCGCCACGTCTTCGTGGCGGTAGTCGATCACCGCGTCGGCGCCGAGCGACGCGACATAGTCTGCGTTGTGTGCCGAGGCGGTGGCGATCACGCGCGCGCCCAGTGCCTTGGCCATCTGCACCGCGAAGCCGCCAACGCCGCCGGCTGCTGCCTCTATCAGGATGCTCTGCCCCGCCTGCAGGCGCAGCCGGCGCGACAGCGCCTGCCACGCGGTCAGCGCCGCACAGGGCAGGCTGGCCGCGGTGACGAGGTCGATTTCGTCGGGCACTACGCTTACGGCGTGCACTGGCGTCATCACCCACTGGGCAAAGGTGCCGGGCCGTGCCAGCGCGGTGTGCGCGATGACGTGCCGGCCCAGCCAGGCCACGTCCACCCCTTCGCCGACCGCGTCAACCACCCCGGCGGCGTCGACACCGGGCACGTGCGGCCAGCGCCAGGCTGGATGGCCGCCCACGCACAGCTTGGCGTCGACCGGGTTGAGCGCGGCGGCGGCGACGCGCAGCCGGATTTCGCCCGCAGCCGGCGCGGGGCGCGGCAGCGTCGCTGCTTGCAGCGCAAAGTCAGCTTGTGCGCTTGGCAGCACGAAGGCCTGCATGTTGGTGTCAGTCATGGCGGGCGTCCTTTCAGTCATCCCATGCGGAGGCAATGTCGGGCGGAGTGGCCAGCCTTGCCTGACGGTTGAGGCGGGCGATGGCGGCCATGTCTTCCTCGTCCAGTACCAGCTCGCTTGCGGCCAGATTGCTTTGCAGGTTGGCCACACGGGTGGACGAAGGGATCACCGAGAAGCCTTGTTGCATGGCCCAGGCCAGCGTGACCTGCGCCACAGTAGCCGCGTGCTTGGCAGCGATATCTTGCAGCACCGCGTCCTGCATCACCTGCCCGTAGGCGAGGGTCATGTACGAGGTGACGTGCACGTTCTGGCTTTGCAAGAAGCCCACCAGACGCGGGCTTTGCACATAGGGGCTCAGCTCGATCTGGTTGGTGGAAAGGCCCGCCGGGCCGACCACCGACAGCGCGCGCGTGGTGTCGGCGATATTGAAGTTGGACACGCCGATCAGCCGGGTTAGTCCCTGCGCTTGCGCATCGGCCAGCGCTTCTACGCTGTCCTCCAGCCTGACCGAGCCGTTCGGCGCCGGCCAGTGAATCAGCGCGAGGTCCAGCCGGTCGATGCCCAGCCTGTCCGCGCTCTCGCGCAAGCTTGCCTGCAATTTGCCCGGTGCCATGCTGTCGACCCAGACCTTGCTGGTGATGAACAGCGCGTCGGGCGAGAGCCCGGACGCCTTGATCGCCTGCCCGATGTCCGCTTCGTTGCCGTAGATTTGCGCGGTGTCGATTGCGCGGTAACCCAGTTCGAGCGCCTGCGTCACCGAATCGATGACTGTTTTGCCCTTAAGGCGGAAGGTGCCGACACCGATGGTCGGAATACTCATCTGAAACCCTTGTCGATTTGTCTTGTAAAGAAACCCGACCAGCGGCATGAGCGGGAGGCGACAGGCCGCTGGCGAGTGTGCCGGCTTTAGCTTTGATAAGCACCGGCCGAGTAGGTCAGCTCATAGCTGTGGCTGTAGATCTCGAGGATGTTACCGAACGGGTCTTCCATGTAGACCATGCGGTACGGCTTCTCGCCCGGGTAATACTCGCGCACCGGCATGCGCTGCTTGCCACCGGCGGCGACGATCTTGGCGGCCAGACCTTCCACGTCCGGGTCTTGCACGCAAAAGTGGAACACGCCGGTCTTCCAGTATTCGAAGTTGTTCTCGGGGCGTACGCTATTTGGAAACTGAAATATTTCGACGCCGATTCTGTCGCCGGTCGACAGGTGGGCGATGCGGAATGAGCCCCAGCCCGGGCCGAACACATCACTACACATCACACCGATGGCTGATTCATCTTCGGTGATGGTGGTCGGCTGCATGATCAGGTACCAGCCCATCACTTCGGTGTAGAACTTGACGGCAGCGTCGAGGTCGGTAACGGAGAGGCCGATATGGCTGAAATTGCGCGGGTAGGTCATGGCTATTCCCTCATCTGTTGCAGTTTGAGATATGACTATAGGAAACGGCGGAGCGATGTTCGGCTGCAGTGCTTATGAAGCAGAAGAACAGCCGTCGCCATGATCACCCTCGCTGAGGGCGAAGGTGATCAGACTCATGCGTCAGGCTGGCGTAGCCCACGCCCTATCCATCTCCGGCGCTGGCATGTGCCTTGATTCTCGAGATGCTCAGCCCTGGTAAGCGCCGGCCGAGTAGGTCAGCTCGTAGCTGTGGCTGTAGATCTCGACGATGTTGCCGAACGGGTCTTCCATGTAGACCATGCGGTACGGCTTCTCGCCCGGGTAATACTCGCGCACCGGCATGCGCTGCTTGCCGCCGGCGGCGACGATCTTGGCGGCCAGACCTTCCACGTCCGGGTCCTGCACGCTGAAGTGAAACACGCCGGTCTTCCAGAATTCGAAGTTGTTCTCGCGCCGTTCGCTATTGGGGAACTCGAACAGCTCGACGCCGATCTTGTCGCCGGTCGACAGGTGGGCGATGCGGAACGAGCCCCAGCCCGGGCCGAACACGTCGTTGCACATCACGCCGATGGCCGAGTCGTCTTCGGTGATGGTGGTCGGCGGCATGATCAGGTACCAGCCCATCACTTCGGTGTAGAACTTGACGGCGGCGTCCAGGTCGGTGACGGTGATGCCGATATGGCTGAAGTTGCGCGGGTAGGTCATGGTGTTTCCTGATGGTGGTGTTTGGAAGCCGCCATTCTAGAAAGTCGTTACCATAATTTAAATAACGTAAAGGTTATGGTTTCGATTACATTTTCTTATGATCCAGAGTAACCCGAGTGGCGAGTGCCTGGACTTGCCGACAAGCAAGCCTGAGCGCTTGCCACTGCAGGCATAAAAAAACCGCCTTTTGGGCGGTTTGGTTTGCTTGCAAAGCTTAATGGAAGCGCTCCATGAACAGGTAATAGTGCATACCCAGGGCGAGTAGCTTGTTGCCGACCCAGTCGCCCAGCGGTACGCGTACGTGGCTGAACTTGTCGAACACGTTGAACTTGTCCATCTGCCCGTTGATGGCGTTCGCCATGACTTCGCCGACGATATGGGACGTCGCGACACCGTGACCGGAATAACCTTGTGCGTACCAGACATTCGGCGAGAGCTTGCCCAGTTGCGGGACGCGGTTGATGACAATCCCCATATTGCAGCTCCACTCAAACTCGATGTCCACGCCTTTGAGTCTGGGGAATGTCCGTTCAATGCAGGGTCGCAGTTCTGCGGCGATATCGCGTGATTCCTTGCCGGAATAATTGGCGCCGCCACCAAACAGCAAGCGTCCGTCCGCGGTCATCCGGTAGTAGTCGAGGACAAAGCGGCAGTCGTAAACGGCGACGTCCATCGGGTTCAGTTCTTTGGCCAAATCACCCAGCGGAGCCGTCGCGACAATGCCGCCGGCGGCCGGGAAAATCATTCCGCCCAACTTATCCTGTTCCAGTTTGTGATAAACGTCGCCCGCCAGCAGGACCTGATTGGCCCGCACGCGGCCTTGTCCGGTATGCACCTCAGGCTTGTCGCCGTGGACGATGCGGGTCACCGGAGAGTTTTCGAAAACAAGCCCGCCCAGATGCTGCAGCACCCTGGCTTCGCCGATGCACAAGTTCAGCGGGTGCAGGTGCATATTCTTCTTGTTGTAAATCCCGCCGTGGTAGATCGGGCTATCCAGGAAGCGGCCGATGTCTTTGGCTTCGACCAGCTCGACCTGGTCGCCCATGCCGCGTTGTTGGGCGAGCCTTAGCTCGGCCTGGAGCTCCTTCATGTGGCTGGGTTTGTAAGCGGTGTGCAAATGGCCGAATTTCAAATCGCACTCGATGCCATATTTTTCGATGCGGTTTTTGATGATGTCGTGACCACGCCAGCGTAAAAACCAGATGAAATCTTCGGCATCCTGGCTGCCGATCAACTTGCCGAGTTGGCGCTTGATGGCTCCTTCGCCCGACAAGCTGCCTGTCACCTGGCCACCATTGCGTCCGGATTGTCCCCATCCAATTTTGGCTGATTCAAGCAGGGCAACCTTCTTGCCTTTTTCGGCCAGCTCGATGGCGGTCGCAAGGCCGGTGAAGCCGCCGCCGATGATGGCGACGTCTACCTGAATATCTCCGGACAAGGCTGGGTAATCGGTGGGGTGATGGATGGTGGCGCTATAGTACGAAGGAATGCGTTGTGCTGGCATCGGCGTTACTTTCAAGACTTCGTCGCATAAAAGTCTGCCGCGCTAGGCGCGGCAGTTCGATTACCATCAGGAGGTTTCGTAGTAAGGCTCGCGTGGCGAGCCGAACAACGCAGGCGTGCGGTCAATCTGGCCGCATACCCATGAAGTCCCGGCAGCCCACCATTTACTCATTGGGCATTTTGAGTCTACCGAGCAATGTCCCGGCAAGCAATTGTGATCAACGGCGCCTGTCGTTTCTTCCGCAAACCTCCCCGCAGGCTTGGAGGGGGGGCGCAAGGCGGATCGGCCTGCGTTTGCGACCGTGGCAGAACGCTGCTGCCACTCGCTCAGGTGACGGCTGCAGCTGTTCGGGTTAACTGGCAAGGTTCGCCCTGCGTACTCTCATCTTGACAGGGGCTGGTATGGACGCGCTTTCCTTGCGTAGTTCGTTGCTGGTTTTGTGCTGCGGCTTGCTGGCCGCCTGCTCGACCTTGCCGCCGCAGAGCATCACGCCGGTGACGGGGTTCGAGCCTGCTCGCTACAGCGGAAAATCGTACGAAATCGCCCGGCCATGAGGCCGGGCGTACACTGACGGACAGAATGATGAGTGATGCAGGGGCTTTAGCCGAAGCCGACAGCGGGATTAGTCAGCTGATACCACTTCACCAGCCCAGCGCTGAGCCGCCTGCGCGACGCGTTCGCCAAAGCGGCGTGCAGTCTCCAGGTCACCAGGCAACATTTCGTCCACGCGGGCATCGGACGGACTTTGCGCCATCGCACCGGCAAATGAGCCAACGTAGTTGATATCGTTGCGCTGGGCCGCCTTGCTATTGCTTGGCATCAGTGCGGTACCGACCCACAGTCCGCTGTGCTGCATTGCCAGCGTCATCAGGTAGTGCAGCGTCGAGTGCTTGTCGCCGTTCATCGTCGCGCTGTTGGTAAAGCCGGCGAACAGCTTGTCCTTCCACTGCTGACCGAACCATGGTTTGGATGAGGCGTCGGCAAATTTCTTGAACTGCCAGCTGACACTACCCATATAGGTGGGGCTACCCATGATGATCGCGTCGGCAGCGGCCAGTGCTTCCCAGCCGCCCTCGGGCAAGTTACCCTCGGCGTCGATCGCCAGCAATTTGGCATCGGCTCCTGCTGCGACACTTTCTGCCATGCGTTGGGTGTGGCCGTAGCCGGAATGAAATACCACGACGATGTTAGCCATATCTGTACTTTCCTGATGAGTGTAAATGGTAGAGGCTAGCGACACCTATGCGAGCTGCTAGCTTCAGGTTATATGCTCGGAGCCAATCCACCCGCCTGCCTGATACGCAAAGCACGCGGAGCCACTGCACCATTTGCTCCGGGCGATGCAAAGCTATTAACCTTGGGGCGGTGACGGTGGAGGCCATTTATGAACTACGATGTTTCGTTATTGGAAATAAAGCTCTTTCTGATGACTACCCAATTTGGTAGTTTCTCTGACGTAGCGCGCCGACAAGACATGACGCCATCGTCGGTCTCCCGAAAAATGGCCCAACTGGAGGAAAAGGTTGGCACCAAATTGCTGCACCGCCATACCCGTTCCATCTCGCTGACCGATGAGGGGCTCGCCTTTGCCAGGCAATGCACCGAGATCCTGCAGCAATATGAGCGCGTGGTCAGCCAGATAGAACAACGGGCAGATATCCTGCGAGGCACCATCAAGATCAGTGCACCCGTAGCCTTTGGCAGGCTTCACATCGCGCCCTATCTTGCCGAATTGCTTGAACGCTATCCATTACTGAAAGTCGAGCTCCAGCAAACGGATCAGTTTGTTGACCCTGCGGCCGAGTCGATCGACCTGCTGATCCGCATCGGAGTCTCACAGGACTCATCCCTCAGAATGAAGCCATTCGGGCAACAAAAATATATGATGGCGGCCAGCCAGAGTTATATAAACCGGCACGGCGAGCCGCGTACGCCCGAAGAACTGGCTCAGCATAACTGCCTGGTCTTCAAAGGCAGCAACGGCTTGCAGCGCTGGTTTGTCGGTCTCAAAAAATTGGAGCCTTATGAGGTAACCGGCTCCCTCTATAGCAACAATGCCGAAACGCTGGTAGAGGGCGCCGTTGCCGGCGCCGGGATCATCGTATTCCCCACCTGGCTTATCGGGGAAGAGCTAAAAACAGGACGCCTCAAACCCGTCATGGGGCAGTTCAACATTTCCACCAGCGTAGAACAGCAGGTGATCCGTGCACTCTATCTGGAGACGGACCAGCCCGCCGCCAAGGTCAGGGTGGTCATCGATTTCCTGGCCGGGAAATATGGCACCCCTTGTTACTGGGATGCCCAATAGGCTCAGCCAAAGAGCCTGCCGGTAACCTTGTGCAGTGCGGGCAGCAGCACAAAGACGGCGCAGGCGACAATGACACTTTCGATCATCAAGATGGCTGCCGGCATGGCAGGGTCAAGCTGCCATCCCTGAAGCAGCGGCGCCATCCAGCGCGGGATGAACAGCGTCAGCGGAAAGATGACGGCCAGCACATGCATGTACTCGATCAGCGATTTTTTCATGGAAAGTCTTCAGGTTAGTTCCGGACAAACGCAGCGGGGGCTTGATTGGCGAGGGGACGCCCCCTCCCCTCGCCATGCAGTGGATCTGCTACAGCGTCGTCACATCCTGTGTACAGATAAAATGGGCATCGCTGGTAAAGGCCTGAAACTGGCTAATGACCTGCTGCATCTCCTCGCCTTGAATTTCTTGCAAAAACTCGGCCTCCGAGGTGATATGAATCACCTCAAAGTAGTGCCAGGGGGAGGCGCTCTGCTGTCCCAGGATGTTCAGTCCTTTAAAGACTTCGAACGAGTTAACGCTCTGTAGCTTGTTGACGGTGGGCAGATCGACCTGCCTTGCCCACGCCAGATACTCCGCTTCACTCGTGCCGGGCTTGAGGTTGAAAAAAACGATCAAAGTTTTTGCCTGATTACGCATTCACGTGTTCCTGTTGTTGGTTTGCCAGATAGATGCAGACCAGCGCGCATGCCACTGCGATCATTGCCGCAAGGCGCCAGTAGTTGAGTTCGATGGGCGCATTGCCCAGCCACCCCAAAGTGTCGATCACCAGACTCATCACCATCTGGCCCAGAATGGTCGCCACCGTGGCGATGGCAACCCCCACCCGGGGAATGGCCGCCACCATCACCACCATGTAGACGATGCCAAACAGCGCACCGGCCAACTGCCATTTCGGTACGGTTAGCAAGGTCGCCTGATAGGGCGGCTCAAAGAAAAAGATCAGCAGTGCGGTCACCACGGTGCCCACGGTGAAGGTCAACAGTGCGCTTTGCACAACACCGACCCTCTCCCCCAGCTGACCATTGATCGCTGCCTGTGCGCTAAGCGCCATCCCCGCAACGATTGCCAGCACGATAATCAGAAGCATCAACGGGCTCCCAGATAGGTAAAAACCAGTGCCAGCACGATGCAGCCCAGCGCCACCACCCTGAGGGGACGGGTGGCCCGCCTCGGCATGCCGAACCACCCGAAGTAGTCGATGGCGAAGCTCTTGGTGATCTGCCCCAGCAGGACGCAGATCATCGTCATCGCCACCCCCAGCACGGGGGTGGCGAGGGTCAGCACCACCACATAGATCGGCCCCAGAAAGCCGCCGATCAGCTGCCACTTCGGCACGCTCTGCCAGCCCTGGAACGTCGCCTGCGGCGTGAAGAACCGGATCAGCCACAGTAGCGCCGCGCCCACCCCGAAGATGCTGAGGGTGGCCCACAGATGTCCCACCTGTTCCCCGAGCGGGCCCAGCAGGCCCGCCTCAAAGGAGAGGCCCATCCCGGCCATCACGATCAGAAAAACAAAGAGTGCGTTCATCGCGGATCAAACAGCGTCACTGGCGAATGGCGGGCATAGGCCTTGCCAGCCGGATAAGAAACCAGCTCCAGCTGCATGCCCCAAGGTGCGAGGAAGTAGACCCACGACTCGCCGGCGGTCGGCCCCTCTGTCATGCAGGTCGGCTCGCCCAGGACCTTGATGCCCTGCGCCTGCAAATAGCTCACCGCCGCCGCCATATCCTCCACATAGAAGGCCAGATGATGTCCGCCAATATCGGCGTTGTTGGGCGCCGACAGGCTGCGCTCAATATTGCTGGCGTATTCGAAGATCTCCAGATTGATCCCTTTGGCGTTCATCACGGCAATGCGGGTGATTTCGGCGCGGGGATCGACGTTCAGGTGTTCCGCCATCCAGTTGTCGGTCGCAGCAAACGGCCCGAATTCGTAGGCAAGTTCAAAGTCGAAGTGCTCCCGAAAGAAGGCGATCGCCTCCGCCAGATTCGGTACGGTGAAGCCGATGTGATCCGGTTTTTTCAATCCTGGAATAGCCATTAGATCTCTCCCCGTTCGTGACGCAGTTTGTTGAGTGCCCCCATGGTGGTCGCACCTTTATTGAAGCCGGTATAAACCGATGCAAAGACGATCAGCTCTTCAATCTCCTGATAGCTGGCGCCCTGCTTGAGAGCCATATCGACGTGGGCTCCAAAGGGGTTGCCCTCACCGTTGACGTTCAGGGCCATCTGGTCGATGGCAAGGGTGATGAGCGCCTTGGTCTTCTGATCGAGCAGCGGCATGCCCCAGGCTTCGCCGGCCACACGAACCGTCATGTCCCCCCAGATCGGGTGGATGGATTTGAGCCCGCTGACTAGAGCCTGGTCATCGAGCACTGCATTTTCAAATAGTCTGGTCATAGGTATCGCCTCAAATTGCTTTATTTGGTTTGCTGCAGCAGATGAGGTGCGATTATATGGATCGCAGGATTTTGAAAAATGAGTGAACCGGAACATCACTTATGCAGATTTTGCACAGTAGACAGGGCAGATGGGGCAGACGAATTCGCAGTGATCAAGGATGGCCACCATCAGTATCAGGGACTCAGAGTGGCGTGCGAATCAGGAACAAATCACCTGCGCCAAATGCAGGTCGTGGATCCAGGCAAAACAAAGCCCTCCCGGATGGGGAGGGCTTTGTTTGTGTGTGGCGGGGTGGTGTCAGTGCTGATGCCCGTGCTCGCCATGCACATGCTGGTGGGCAATTTCCTCGGCGCTTGCCACACGTACGTCCATAACTTTCAGGGCGAAGCGCAGGGTTTTGCCGCAAAGAGGATGATTGCCGTCCAGCAATACGGTTGGGCCTTTGATCTTGGTGACGAAGTAGTAACGCAATTCTCCATCCGGGCCGGGGCGCTGGATCTGGCTGCCTACCTTGACGCCCGGCGGGAACTCGGCCTTGGGCATGGTGGTGACCAGAGTCTCGTCGCGTTCGCCGAAGGTGTCTTCGGTAGCGAGTTCCAGCGTGGTTTGAAAGCCGGCTTCCTGACCTTCAAGTGCGGCTTCCACTTTGGGGAAGAGGTTATCGTAATCGCCATGCAGGTAGGAGACCGGGGTTTTGCCATCCTCGTAGACCAGACCACGATTGTCTGTGACTTTCATGCGCAGCGTGACGGCAGTGTTTTGGGTGATTTTCATGGCAGGCAATGCAAATAAATTGAATCGGGAAGGTTCGCAGTTCAGCGCGGGAGTGTCAACTGGCAGGCAAGTCACGCCTCTTCCCTCCGGTATGTCCCGGAGGAAAGAGGCTTTGCATGCTGAATCCGATTGGTGCAGCAAGGCTGGTTTAGTTCAGCCCATGCTGCGATCGAACCTCAGACTTCCCAGTCTTCCTTTACCCTGCCCTGCGCACCCGGATTAAGCTGCTCACGCAGACTGCGCAATTTTTCCGGCTCGCCACGCACCCGGAACCAGCTGCCCTCTTCCTCGGCACGCTCTTCCAGCACCTGGCAGTGGCTAAAGATGTCACCGCGCAGTTGTTGTGCCGACCACGGCAGCAGCAACTCTTCTTCCACCAGATCCTGCTGGAAGAAGGAGACGATGATCGAATGCAGGCTGGCCACTTCCTCCGGCCGGCGCGCGCTCATCACCACACAGCCCGGATAGCGCTGCTGCAGCTCGGCCGTCCAGGCAGCCTGCTCGGCTTCATCACCAACATGGTCGATCTTGTTGAATACGCGAATGCGCGGCACGTCGTCGGCGCCGATGTCCTGCAGCACTTCGTCGGTCACCTCCAGCTGGCGCTGGAAACCGGGGTCGCTGGCATCAATCACATGCAGCAACAGCGCCGCATCCAGCGCTTCTTCCAGCGTGGACTTGAAAGAGGCCACCAGTCCGTGAGGCAGGTTCTTGATAAAACCGACCGTATCGCTAACCAGTACGCGTGGCACGCTTTCCGGATAGAGGGCACGCACCGTGGTGTCCAGCGTGGCGAACAGCTTGTTGGCCACCAGTACCTCGCTACCAGTCAGTGCCCGCATCAGCGTGGACTTGCCGGCATTGGTATACCCCACCAGCGACACCCCGCCCAGCCCCAGACCCTGACGCTCCAGACGGCGCGCGCGCTGGGTCTTGCGCTCCAGCTCCATGGCGATGATTTCGCGTTGCAGCTCGGCGATGCGGTCACGTACCTTGCGACGGTCCAGCTCGGTATGCGATTCACCGGCGCCACGCCCCCCCATGCCGCTACGCTGCCGCCCTTGCGGGCCGGCCAGTTTGGCCGCTTCGCGCAGACGCGGAGCCATATAGCCAAGGCGGGCGATTTCCACCTGCGCGCGTGCCGAGCGTGAACGGGCATTGCGATGAAAAATTTCCAGAATGACCATGGTGCGATCCATCACCGGACAACCCACGGCCAGTTCCAGATTGCGCGCCTGCGACGGGGAGATTTCGTGATCCACCAGCAAAACATCGAACTCGACGGCATCAGGATCCAGCGCTGGCGAACCGGCATCCCGCTCGTCGCTACGGACACCGCGATTGACGAACATGCTGATTTCTTCCAGCTTGCCCACACCCAGATACGCCGTACGGTCGAAGCTGCTGCGCTTTTGCACAAAGGTCTGCACCACCTGAAAACCCAGCGTCTTGGCCAGTTCGCTCAGTTCAGCGAGCGATGCCTCGAATTCGACATCACTGACATCCGGCAACTGGACCGATGCCACCAGGGCGTAACGGGGCTTCTCTTTGACTTCTGTTTGCATGTGCAGATGGCTTTAACTTGATGACAAGCCCAGATAGTACGCACAAATGGCACTTTCCGTTGGCCAAATGCGTGACAGGCAATTGATGGCCGCGAACAAAACCTGTCGACAACAGGCATTGCGAATGCGGACAAGCTGAACATGCTGCGGCACAAAAGAACCCACCGAAATACAACAGATCAAAAAAAGATAGCAAAAACTATCACATAAGCGTGAACTTATAGTAATCTCTCACGTCATACCCTTACTGCATTCAAGAATCAACGGAACAACACAATGAAACTATTCGACACGATCAAGAACCCACGTGAAATCCGCCGCAAGATAGGCCAGAACCAGCAGCAGTTCTGGTCCGCCATCGGCGTGACCCAATCCGGCGGCAGCCGCTACGAAAGTGGCCGCAACATGCCCAAGCCGGTACGCGAGCTACTGCGCCTGGTACATATCGAGCAGATCGATCTTGCCAAAGTCAAAAAAGAAGACATCGCCATCGTCGAGTATTTGCATGAAACACATCCCGACCTGTACAAAAGCCTGAGCAAAGCTATCAAGGCCAAGCAGGCAGACGTATCAGCGGCTTCAGTTGCATAACTAGCGTGCTTGAACGGCAGCGGTGGACAGGCTAAAACGCGCAGC
>NZ_RJTZ01000053.1:0-22949 GCF_024343515.1 Aquitalea sp. S1-19
TCCGCTGCCTGTATTGCCATAACCCGGACACCTGGAAGCTGCATCACGGTCGCGAGATGAGCGTGGAGGATGCGCTGGCCGAGCTAAAACCCTACGCAGGCTTCCTCAAATTTGCCGGTGGCGTCACCATTTCCGGTGGCGAGCCGATGATGCAGCCCGACTTTGTCGGTGCTGTATTCAAGGGCGCTAAAGAACGCTTCGGTCTGCATACCACGCTGGACACCCAGGGCTATCTGCACGAGAGCCTGCCGGATGCCTGGTTTGAGGCGGTGGATCTGGTGATGCTGGACATCAAGCACAGCGACCCTGAGCAGTACAAAAAGATCACGGCCCAGCCTTTGCAGCCGACGCTGGATTTTGCCCGGCGCATGGCGAAGATGGGCAAGAAGATGTGGATCCGTTATGTGCTGGTGCCGGGGCTGACCGACGGCTTCGATGATGTCGAACGGCTGGCCGACTTTGTCGCTAGTCTGGGTGAAGTTGTCGAGCGCGTAGAGGTGCTGCCATTTCATCAGCTGGGCCAGAGCAAGTGGGCCGAGCTGGGTATGGCGTATGAACTTGCCGACACCCTGCCGCCTTCGGCCGAGTGTGTCGCCCGTGTGCGTGGCCAATTTGCCGCACGCGGTTTCTTTGTCAGCTAGAGCGAGCACTTGACGCTTGCTGCCTGACAAACCGATTTTACTAATTTATTGAAAGTACTCTCATGAGCCAATCCCTGATTCTGGTTATTAACTGCGGCAGCTCGTCGCTCAAGTTCGGTCTGTTCCCTGTCGGTGCGGAAGAGCCAACCCTGTCCGGTCTGGCCGAGTGCCTGGGCGATGCCGATTCGCGCGTCGTATTCAAGGCTGACGGCAAGAAGAGCACGCTGGCAATTGCCGGTGGCGCGCATGATCAGGCACTGGAAGCTGTGATCGAACATATCCGTGCCCGTGGCGAGCTGGATAGCGTAGTCGCTGTCGGTCATCGCGTTGTGCATGGTGGCGAGCGTTTCCACGCCTCGGCGCTGATCACTCCTGAAGTTGAAACCGCCATTGAAGCGTGCGCCGCACTGGCGCCACTGCATAATCCGGCCAACTTGCTGGGTATCCGTGTGGTGCGTGCTTGCCTGCCAGCGCTGCCGCAGGTTGCCGTATTCGATACCGCTTTCCACCAGACCATGCCGCGTGCCGCTTACCTGTACGCGCTGCCGATGAAGCTGTACCGCGACCATGGTGTGCGTCGTTACGGTTTCCACGGCACCAGCCACCGCTTTGTGGCTGAAGCAGCTGTCGCCGAATTGGGCCTGGACGCCGCTGATCACGGCATCGTGATTGCCCACTTGGGTAACGGCGCTTCTGCTGCTGCCATCAAGAATGGCGCCAGCGTAGACACCACCATGGGCATGACCCCGCTGGAAGGTCTGGTCATGGGTACGCGTTCGGGTGATGTAGATCCGGGTAGCCTGGCCTATATCGGCGAAAAACTGGGTCTGGATCTGGCCGGCATCGACAAGTTGCTGAACAAAGAGTCCGGTCTGCTGGGTCTGTCCGAACTGTCCAATGACTGCCGTACGCTGGAAGAAGCCGCGGCCGAAGGCCATGAAGGCTCGATCGTTGCGCTGGAAGTGTTCGCCCATCGTCTGGCCCGTCATATCGGCGGCCTGGCTACTTCGCTTGACCGTCTGGACGCCGTGGTATTCACCGGCGGCATCGGCGAGAACAGCGACAAGCTGCGCGCCATGACCCTGGCCAAGTTGTCGGCTTTCGGTATCGAAGTCGATGCCGAAGCCAACGCCCGCTGCACCCGCGGCACCGCCGGCGTGATCAGCCGTGGCAACGGCCCTAAAGCCATGGTGATCAACACCAATGAAGAATTTGTGATTGCTTGCGATACCGCCGAACTGGCCGGTATCACGGGCTGAATTCCGGTCTAGGATGAAATACGAACCCGCGCCTGCGCGGGTTTGTGCATTACAGCCACAAGAAAGGCTTACCCCATGCAGAAAATATTTTTCCTGGCCCCTGTTGGCCACGATGCCGGTCTGACCTCTTTGGGTCTGGGGCTGGTGCGCTCGCTGGAGCGCGAGGGTATCAAGGTCGGCTTTGCCAAGCCTATCGCCCAGCCGGGCACAGGTCCGGATCTGTCTACCCATTTCGTTCGCTCTTTGTGCGGCATTGAGGCACCCGAGGCAATTCCTTTTGCCCGTGCCGAAGCATTGTTGCGCGAAGGCAAGTTGTCCGACCTGATGGAAGAAGTGGTGCAGAACGTCGCACCGCTGGTGTTGCAGCACGATGTGGTGCTGGTTGAAGGCCTGACCCCGGGCTCGGATGTGCCGCTGGCCAGCGAGCTGAATCTGGAACTGGCCAAGACCCTGACCGCCGACCTGATTCTGGCAATCTCGGCCGCCCGCCGCGACGCCCGCGATATTTTTGAAGCCATTACCCTGGCGCGCCGCAGCTATAGCGACGGGCAGGTTAACCTGGCCGGCGTCATGCTGAACAAGCTGCCGGCAGGAGCCGAAGGTCAGCAGTTGCTGCAAAACTTAGGCCGCATTGCGCCGCCGTTGCCGCTGTTGGCGACCGTGCCATTCGAGGCACGTCTGAATGCCGTACGCCTGCTGGATCTGGCCTCGCCTTTGGGTCTCAAGATCGAGCACGCCGGCAATATCGGGCGCTCGCGGGTGCATGAAGTGGTGGTCGCTGCCCGTGCGGTGGAAAACATGATAGACCGCTTGCGCCCCGGTGCACTGGTGGTGACGCCGGGCGATCGCTCCGACGTGATTCTGGCTACGGCGCTGGCAACCTTGCGTGGCGTGCCGCTGGCGGGTCTGCTGTTGACTTGTAACGAGCCGGTTGCTGCCAAGGTTGTGCCTCTGATCGAATCGGCCAAGCTGGCGGGTCTGCCTATCCTGTCGACCGAGCGTGATACCTTTGAAACCAGCGCCTTGCTGTCGGCGATCAATGTGCACGTTGCTGCGGACGATACCGAGCGCATGGAGCAAGTGATCGACTTTATGGCCGAGCACACCATGACGGCAGACCTCAAGGCCAAGATCGGCGAGCCGACCGAACTGCGCATGCCGCCACCGGCATTCCGTCACCGTCTGGTCGAAATTGCCCGTCGTGCCAATAAGCGCATCGTGCTGCCGGAGGGCGATGAGCCGCGCACCTTGCAAGCGGCGGTGATCTGCCACGAGAAGGGGATTGCCCGTTGCGTCTTGTTGGGGAATCCCGCACGTATCCACCAGGTGGCGGATGCCCAGGGCGTGGCCTTGCCGACCGATATCGAGATCATTGATCCAGAAGCCGTACTCAGCCGCTATGTGGCGCCTATGGTCGAGCTGCGCAAGTCCAAGGGTTTGACCGCACCGCAGGCTGAAAAGCTGCTGGAAGATACGGTCATGATGGGGACCATGATGCTGGCGCTGGGTGAAGTTGACGGTCTGGTGTCTGGCGCGGTTCATACCACCGCCAGTACCGTGCGTCCTGCACTGCAGCTGATCAAGACCGCGCCTGGCGCGTCTATTGTTTCCAGCGTGTTCTTTATGCTGATGCCGGATCAGGTACTGGTGTATGGCGATTGCGCCATCAATCCGGACCCGACCGCTGAGCAGTTGTGCGATATCGCGATCCAGTCGGCCGATTCGGCCAAGGCTTTCGGTGTCGAGCCGCGCGTGGCGATGATTTCCTACTCCACCGGGGCCTCCGGCACCGGCGATGATGTCGAGAAGGTGCGCGAAGCGACCCGTCTGGCCAAAGAAAAGCGTCCGGATCTGATGATTGACGGCCCGATGCAGTACGATGCGGCTTCGGTTGAATCGGTCGGCCGCCAGAAGGCACCGAATAGCCCGGTAGCAGGACGTGCCAATGTATTTGTAGTCCCGGATCTGAATACCGGTAATACAACCTACAAGGCGGTACAGCGTTCTGCCGGTGTGGTTTCGGTTGGTCCAATGTTGCAAGGCCTGCGCAAGCCGGTGAACGACTTGTCGCGTGGCGCATTGGTGGACGATATTGTTTACACCGTGGCACTGACGGCGATCCAGGCAACCCAGGCCTGAGTATTAGCTGTTTGATACAAGCCCCCACAGCACTGCTGATGGGGGCTTTTTCATGGCATTTACTCAGGTGTGCCGGAGTGAATATCTAGCGCAAAGCAGCTCACGCTGCGCTCGGCTAGCAGGGCGGGCGGCGTCAGCTGATCCAGACGCTGAATGCCGACATCGACAAACTCTTGGCACAGCGAGCGACCACACGAATAGAACGTGTGTTCTACACGCGGCGAGTGGTAGCGTGTGCCCAGGCTGGCGGGGTGACGGCAAAAATCGCAGCACCCGGAAAAGGGAGTACTCAAGGAAGGCTCTAAATTTGTAAAGTCAATGCAATGTTCAGTGTGCACGACTCTTATTGTCATGTGTCGTGACTAATTGGAAATACTTGTTTAATTATTTTGCAATGTTGTTGTTTGGCATGTACCGTTCTTGTCGAAGTTACTGTCTTTCTTGTGTCGTAACTGCTTTTGTATCGGTTTGTCTGGGCATTTTCACCTGTTAGTGTTGCCGCTTGTGCGCGTCCTGTGTGGGCTACGGCAGGAGATCCCGCAGCCGCTTTGCTTATGAAATGAGCAAATTCGCTAATGGCAGGGCAAGGCTTGCCATGGTCAATAGAAAACAGCCCGGCAGATTTAGTCTGTCGGGCTGTTGAGTTTTTAGCCTGAGCCGCCCGCCTAGGCGGGCTGTGCCCATTTTCCGCTCAGCGGCTTCAGCTCACGCGCTCGATCTGGGCGCCGACTGCACCGAGCTTGCGCTCGATATGCTCGTAGCCGCGATCCAGATGATAGATGCGCTCGACGATGGTTTCACCATCGGCGACCAGACCGGCGATCACCAGGCTGGCCGAGGCACGCAAATCGGTTGCCATGACCGTAGCGCCGGACAGGCGTTCAACGCCACGAATCACGGCGGTGTTGCCTTCGGTCTCGATATTGGCACCCATGCGCTTGAGCTCGGGCACATGCATGAAACGGTTTTCAAAGATGGTCTCGGTCACCATGGCTGCACCTTCGGCAATGGTGTTCAGCGTCATGAACTGCGCCTGCATATCGGTCGGGAAAGCCGGGTAGGGCAGGGTGCGGATATTGACCGATTTCGGGCGGCGCTTCATATCCAGCGAGATCCAGTCGTCGCCGCATTCGATAATGGCACCGGCTTCAACCAGTTTGTCGAGGATGGCTTCCATGCCCTTGGGTGCGGCATGACGCAGGATGATGTGACCCTGAGTCATGGCACCGGCGACCAGGAAGGTGCCCGCTTCGATACGGTCCGGCATGATGGCGTGTTCCGCGCCATGCAGTTTTTCTACGCCTTCAATCACCAGGCGGTCGCTGCCGATGCCGCTGATCTTGGCGCCCATCTTGTTCAGGCAATGTGCAAGGTCGCTGACTTCAGGCTCGCGTGCAGCGTTTTCCAGTACGGTAATGCCGTCGGCCAGAGTGGCGGCCATCAGCAGGTTTTCGGTACCGGTAACGGTCACCATATCCATGACGATGGTGGCGCCGCGCAGACGCTTGGCGCGCGCCTTGACATAGCCGTGCTCGATGGTGACTTCGGCGCCCATGGCGACCAGCCCCTTGATGTGCTGGTCAACCGGGCGCGAGCCGATGGCGCAGCCGCCTGGCAGCGAGACCGAGGCTTCGCCGAAGCGTGCCAGTGTCGGGCCCAGTACCAGGATAGAGGCGCGCATGGTTTTCACCAGCTCGTACGGAGCCACCAGTGTGTCGATCTGGCTGGCGGTGATCTCGATTTCATGCACATTGTCGGTCATCACGCGCACGCCCATACCTTGCAGCAGCTTTTGCGTGGTGGCGACGTCGCGCAGCATGGGCACATTGCTGTAGCGCATGGTGTCGGCGGTCAGCAAGCTGGCGCACAGAATGGGCAGTGCGGCGTTTTTGGCGCCGGAAACCGGGATTTCGCCATTGAGCGGGCCATTGCCGCGAATAATCAGTTTTTCCATGGGTCAGCCTTGTTGCTCAGCCCATTCTTGTGGGCTGAATGTTTTCATCGAAAGAGCGTGGATTTCGTCACGCATGCGGTCACCCAGTGCCTTGTAGACCAACTGGTGTTGCTGCACACGGTTGCGGCCGGAAAACTCCGCACTGACGATTACCGCCGAGAAATGGGTGCCGTCATCGCCCTCGACTACGATGTGGGTACAAGGCAGTGAGGCAGTGATCAGTTGCTTGATGTAGTCAGGTGTAACCATGGTACGGGATATTCCTAAAAGAGTAGCTTAATGACGCAGCTTGTAGCCGACCTTGATCATCCACAAACCTAGCGAAGAAAGCAGGACAAAACTGGTGCCAACCACGGCCAGGGCCAGCCACGGACTGACGTCGGCCTGGCCGAAAAAGCCGTAGCGAAAGCCGTCTATCATGTAAAACACCGGATTCAAATGCGAAATGGCACGCCACAGCGGTGGCAGGCTGTCTATCGAGTAGAACACACCGGATAAAAAAGTCAGCGGCAGGATAATGAAATTCTGGAAGGCGGCCAACTGGTCGAATTTCTCTGCCCAGATGCCGGCAATAATACCCAGCGCGCCCAGTACTCCACAGCCCAGCACGGCAAAGGCGAAGATCCACAGTGGTGCCTGCGGCAAGGGCATGCCGAACCAGGCGGTAATGGCAATCACGCCCGCGCCGACCACCAGTCCGCGTACGATGGCGGCAGCCAGGTAGGCTGCAAAGAATTGTAAGGGCCCGAGCGGCGACAGTAGCAGGAATACGATATTGCCGGTGATCTTGGACTGAATCAGGCTGCTGGAGCCATTGGCAAAGGCGTTTTGCGTCATCGACATCATGGCAAGACCGGGAATCAGGAAGGCGGTATAGCTGATGCCGGGGTAAACCTCGAGATGGCGTGCCATTACATGGGAAAAGATCAGCTGGTACATCAATGCGGTCAGCACCGGCGCGGCAACAGTCTGAAACGCCACTTTCCAAAAGCGCAGGATTTCTTTCCTGAACAGCGTGTAAAACCCCTGCATCAGGCTTTCCCTCCTTGCATCATATGGACGAATACGCTTTCCAGATCTGTTTCTATCACCGTCATCTCCCGGACCTCTATTCGCGCTTCGCGCAAAGTGGCCAATACCTGTTCGATGCGGGCGATTTCCGGCAGGCGCAACACCACACGCTGGCCTTCATCGCGGACTTTCAGCGGCAAGAGTGCATCCGGCAGTGTTGCCGACAGCTTGAACGACACATCGCGCTCATTGCTGTGTGCCAGAAGCTTGGTTTTGTCTTCCAGAGCGATCAGTTTGCCTTTTTTAAGCATGGCGATGCGGTTGCACAATGCCTCGGCTTCTTCCAGATAGTGGGTGGTCAGCACAATGGTGTGCCCGGCCTGGTTCAGTTCGCGCACAAAGGCCCACAGGCTTTGTCTGAGCTCGACATCGACGCCGGCCGTGGGCTCGTCCAGCACAATCACCGGCGGGCGGTGTACCAGTGCCTGTGCGACCATCACCCGGCGCTTCATGCCGCCGGACAGCGCGCGCATATTGGTGTCGGCCTTGTCGCTCAGCCCCAGCTTTTCCAGTAGTTCATCCAGCCAGTCATCATTGTGCTTGAGACCGAAGTAGCCGGATTGGAAACGCAGGCTTTCGCGTACAGAGAGGAAGGGGTCGAAAACCAGTTCTTGCGGTACGACGCCTAGGGTTTTGCGGGCCAGATAGGCGGCGCTGATGGTGTCGTGTCCGAGTATGCGGATATGGCCGCTAGTTTGGCGTGATAAACCTGCCATGGCCGAGATCAGCGTGGTCTTGCCCGCGCCGTTGGGACCGAGCAGGGCGAAAAATTCGCCGGCCTCGACGCGAAAGCTGACATCGTCCAGCGCCTTGAGCGTGCCGAAGTTCTTGCTGACCGACTGGATTTCAATGGCAGGAGTCATAAGGCCGCGACGGGAAAAAACCGGCATTATAGCCGGAATCGGCGCGCTGCGTCAGTCGTGCGCCAGCCAGCAGTCCGGCTTGAAAACCCCGGAAAAATAGGGCTTTAACAGGCTCTCGGGCTGGCTATGCAATAAGGGTGTATCCGGCAGTAACAGGCTGAATTGTACCAGGCCACGCTGCTGTGCCTGCCAGGCGATGGCCGCCGCGATCGGATCTATGCCCGGTTTGAGTTGTCCCTGCTGCTGAGCGAGTTCTATGATGCGGATCAGGCGCTGCTGCAACTGGCGGATCCAGTCCAGATTCTCGATCTGTAGCGACTGCAACTCGCCTACATATTCACAACGAAAAAACAGAATACCCAGAATGCGGCGGATGTCGGGTGAATTACTTACGTTTGTCAGGATTTCTAGAGCACCGCACCATAGACTGCGGGCCGCATTGTCTGCCGCATTGCGCTCCATGGTGTCGTAAATCTGGTGATAGGGCGGTATCACTTGCTGACTCATGGCGTAGAACAGGTCGAGTTTGTCCTTGAAATGCCAGTAGATGGCCCCGCGGGTCAGCCCTGCGGAACTGGCAATGTCGGCGAGTGAAGTATGACTGACCCCTTTTTCCCAGAACAGCAGTGCTGCCGTTTCCAGAAGTTTTTTCCGGGTTTGTTCTGCTTCTTCTTTGGTTTTTCTGGCCATGGCTACCTGTTTTTTATCAGTGTGCTGTTGCGTGTATTGGGCGCAATAAATGTTGATTCGTCGCTAAGTGGTATAGCGGAGTGTTGAAACAGGTTTTTTGCCATTTTACATACATGCTTGTATGTATGTAAAATGCAGTCCATCTCCAAAAACACAATATGTAATCTATTCTGGGAAAGATATGTGTATGGTTTGGATATCTGTTTCCGAGGACGACAACATGTCACTACCGAGCGTAAAAATGAAAAGACCCGTTACTTGGCTGTTGCTGACAGCCGTCGCAGCCAGCCTGATGGCTTGCGGCAAGGATGAAGGCGCAGCCGGCAAGCAAGGCACGATGCCGCCGATGCCGGTGTCTGTGGTGTCCATCCAGCCCAAGGACATTCCGCTGACTTTTGAATATGCCGGCCAGGCTGCGGGTTTCCGTGAGGTTCAGGTACGCGCTCGCGTCGAGGGCATCTTGCTGCACCGCAATTTTGTCGAAGGACGCCGCGTCAAGCAGGGCGAGACTCTGTTCGAGATCGGCCCCGATACCTATATTGCAGCGGTAGATCAGGCCAAAGGCAATCTGGCGGTACAAGAGGCCAACTACAATCAGGCCAAGCGCACCTACGACCGCGTGCTGCCCCTGTTCAAGGAAAATGCCGTCAGCCAGCAGGATAGGGATAATGCCTTGGCTGCCTTTGAAAGTGGCAAGGCAGCGGTCGAGTCGGCTCGCGCTACGCTCAAGCAGGCGCAGATCAATCTGGGTTACACCAAAGTCACCGCCCCGATATCCGGTCTGACCAGTCTGGATGTGGTGTCCGAAGGCAGCCTGGTCACCCCGAACAGCATGCTGACTCGCATTTCGCAGCTGAATCCTATTTATGTGAATTTCTCTTTCTCGGATAACGAAGCGCAGAAACTGCGCCGCGATATCGACGAAGGGCGTGTGCGGGTGCCTGCACAAAATGCCTATCAGGTGTCAGTGAAAATGTCCGACGGCTCGACCTTTGACCAGATCGGTAAGATCAATTTCTCTGACAATGTGGTGAACACCGATACCGGCACCATTAGCAGCCGTGCCCAGTTCGACAATCCGCAAGGCATGCTGTTGCCAGGCCAGTTCGTGCGTGTAACGCTCAAGGGCGCCCAGCGCATTAACGCGGTTACCGTGCCGCAGGTGGCGGTATTGACCACGCAGCAGGGCAAGCTGGTGTGGACGGTGAACAAGGAAGGCAAGGCCGAGCCGCGCCCGGTCGAGGTGATCGATCAGGTCGGCGCGGACTTCGTGATTGGTAGTGGTCTGGCCAAGGGCGATCGCGTCGTGGTCGACAATATCCTCAAGCTGCGCCCGGGTGCTCCGGTGACGCCGCACGAGGCCGGCAGCAAGCCTGCCGCTTCCGCGCCTGCCGCTCAGGCCCAAGGCTGATAAAAGGAGTCTGACCCCATGTTTTCTGCCTTCTTTATCAGGCGACCGATCTTTGCCACGGTGATCTCGCTGATCATCATGCTGGCAGGTCTGGCAGCCATTACCGCCTTGCCGGTCGAGCAGTACCCGGACATCGTGCCGCCGGTGGTGCAGGTGCAAGCGACCTACCCTGGCGCTTCGGCCCAGGTGATTGCCGACACCGTCGCTTCGCCGCTGGAGCAATCGATCAACGGCGTCGAGAATATGATCTATCTGCAGTCGTCCAGTTCGAGTAACGGCGTCTTGAAGTTGAATGTCAGCTTCAAGATCGGTACCGATCCTGACCAGGCGACCATCGATGTCAACAACCGCGTGCAGTCGGCGCTGACCCAGTTGCCGCAGGAAGTGCGTCGTCAGGGCGTGACGGTGACCAAACAGTCGACCGCGATGCTGCAGATTATCGCGCTGGTGTCGCCGGACAAGCGTTACGACACGCTGTTTATCAGCAACTACGCCACGCTCAATATTGTCGACGAGCTCAAGCGTATCCCCGGTGTGGGTAGCGTGGTCAACTTTGCGTCGCAGGACTACGCGATGCGGGTCTGGCTCAAGCCCGACCAGCTGGCCAAGCTCAAGCTGACGCCGTCGGATATTTCCACCGCCATCAACCAGCAGAACGCGCAGTACGCCGCGGGCAAGGTGGGTGCCGAACCGATGGCGAAGCCGACCGAGTTCACCTATACGGTGACGACGCAGGGTCGTCTGACCGATGTCACCGAGTTCGAAAACATTATCGTGCGCTCGAATCCGGATGGCTCCAACCTGCGCCTGAAAGACGTGGCACGGGTCGAGTTGGGTGCGCTGAACTACGACTTCAGGGGCACATATAACGGCCTGCCTACCGTTCCGGTGGGCATCTATCTGTCGCCGGGAGCCAACCAGTTGGCGGTGGCCGATGCGGTGAATGCGACCATGGCCAAGCTGTCGCAGAGCTTCCCGGGCGGGCTGGAGTACTCCATCCCTTACGACACCACCGACTTCGTGCGCGTGTCGATCGAAGAGGTGTACAAGACCTTCGCCGAAGCCATGGTGCTGGTGTTCCTGGTGGTCTACCTGTTCCTGCAGAACTGGCGTGCGACGCTGATCCCGTGTCTGGCGGTACCGGTGTCGATTATCGGTACCTTTGCCGGCATGTATGCACTGGGCTTCTCCATCAATACGCTAACCCTGTTTGGTATGGTGCTGGCCATCGGTATTGTGGTCGATGATGCGATCGTGGTGCTGGAAAACGTCGAGCGCATCATGAGTACCGAGAAACTGGGGCCACGTCAGGCTTCCATCAAGGCGATGGAAGAGGTGGCGGGTCCGGTAGTGGCCATCGTACTGGTGCTGGTGTCGGTGTTCCTGCCGGTGGCTTTCCTGGGTGGTATCGCAGGTCAGATGTACAAGCAGTTCGCCATTACCATCGCGGTGTCGGTAACCATTTCCGGCATCGTCGCGCTGACGCTGACGCCGGCCTTGTGTGCAATTTTGCTGAAAGAAGGGCACCAGCAGCCTAACCGCTTCTTTGCCGCGTTTAATCGGTTTTTTGACAAAATCACCGATCACTACGCCTCCGGCGTGCGCTTTTTGCTTAAGCGCTCCTTTGTCGCGTTCGTGATGTTTGGCGGCATGATTGCGATTACCGCCGGCCTGTTCAATATGGTGCCAGGTTCGCTGGCGCCGGAAGAAGACCAAGGCTATGTGATTGGTGCCGTGATCTTGCCCGATGGTGCCTCGCTGTCGCGTACGGCAGACACTATGGACAAGCTGGGCGAGGATCTGCAGAAAAATCCGGCCGTCAAAGTGGTGATGAACTTTGCCGGTTTCGACATCCTGTCCGGTGGTAACAAGACCAACTCCGGTGTCAGCTTTGTGACACTCAAGCCTTGGAGCGAGCGCAAGTCGGCCGACCAGTCCGCTTTTGCCGTGGTGGGGGACATCTTCAAGCTGGGTGCGAAGATCCCGGAAGGCGTGGTACTGGCCTTCAACCCGCCGCCGATTTCCGGCATGTCGTCGACTGGCGGTTTTGAAGCCTATATCCAGAGCCGCAGCGGTGCGTCGCCGGAAGAGATGAGCGTACAGGTGAAGAAGCTGATCGCCGAAGCATCCAAGCGTCCGGAACTGGCCGGCCTGTCGACTACCTTCTCGGCCGATGTGCCGCAGATCAACGTCAAGCTTGACCGCGAGAAAACGGTCGCTTACGGCGTGCAGATCAACCAGGTGTTCGACACCATGCAGAGTACCTTCGGTTCGCTGTATGTGAACGACTTCAACAAGTTCGGCCGTATCTACAAGGTGCAGCTGCAGTCCGAGGAAGACTTCCGTTCCAAGATCGAAGACCTGCGCAATATCTATGTGCGCTCGGCCAGTGGCAACATGATCCCGCTGACTTCGCTGGTAACGGTAGAAATGGGAACGGGTCCGCAGACCATGGAGCGCTTCAACGCCTTCCCTGCCGCCAAGGTGGTGGGCGGTCCGGCACCGGGTTACAGCTCGGGCGAGTCGCTCAAGGCGATGGAAGACGTGGCCAAGGAAGTCCTGCCGGCTGATTACTCGCTGTCGTGGAGCGGTAGCGCGTATCAGGAGCAGTCGACCAGCGGCTCGACCTTTATGGTGTTCGGCTTCGGCATGATCATGGTGTTCCTGATCCTGGCGGCACAGTACGAGCGCTGGACCTTGCCGATCGCGGTGCTGACGGCGGTGCCGTTCGCGTTGTTCGGCGCGATCCTGGCGACCTGGCTGCGCGGCCTGCAAAACGACATCTACTTCCAGGTGGCGCTGGTGGCGCTGATCGGTCTGGCGGCGAAGAACGCGATTCTGATTGTCGAATTTGCGGTGATGAAGTTCGAGGAAGGGGAGAGTCTGTTTGACTCGGCGATGGAAGCAGCCAAGCTGCGTTTCCGTCCTATCGTGATGACCTCGCTGGCCTTTATTCTGGGCGTGGTGCCATTGGCGATCTCGTCCGGCGCGGGTTCTGCCAGCCGTCATGCCCTCGGTACCGGTGTGATCGGCGGCATGCTGGCGGCGACCTTTATCGCGGTATTCTTTATTCCGCTCTTCTTCCTGTTGATCATGAAGGCGTCGAACAAGGGCAAGGATCATTACCAGGCGCCGGATGAAGGCCATACTGAAATCAAGGAGTCTACCGATGCTCATTAAAAGTCTGCCGCTATGGCTCGCCATCGCGCTGACCGGTTGCGCGGTCGGTCCCGACTACACCCGTCCGGTCGTGGAAATGCCGGGCGCCTGGCAAGCGGGGGCCGTGGCTCCTGCCGTGGCCGCCGACGTCAACGTGGCGCCTGACTGGTGGACATCGTTTAACGATCCGGTGCTGGACCAGTTGGTCGACGAGGCGTTGGCGTATAACCGCAATCTGGCGCAGGCTGCGGCACGCGTGGAAGAAGCGCGTGCCCAGGCCGGCATCGCCCGTGCCAATCTGGCACCGCAGCTCTCGGCCAACGCTGGTTATCAGCGCGGGCGTACCTCGGCGGATTCCGCAGCGGGTTCTCAGGTGTCCGATGCGCGTACTGCCAATGGCGCACTGAGCTGGGAGCTGGATCTGTGGGGCAAGCTCAGGCGTGCTAACGAGGCGGCGCTGGCCAATCTGGCGGCCTCCGAGTACAACCGTGATGCGACCCGCTTGTCTGTTGCGGCCACGGTGGCGCAAACCTATTTCCAGCTGCGCAGCTTTGATACCCAGCTCGATATTACCCGGCGTACGCTGGTGTCGCGCGAGGAGTCGCTGCGCATCAACAAGCGCCGCTTCGAAGGCGGGGTCACCTCCGAGCTGACCTATCGCCAGGCTGAGGCGGAGGCTGCATCGGCGCGTGCCGCTGTGCCATCGCTTGAGCAGTCGGTCATCCAGAGCGAAAACGCGCTGGCCATCTTGTTGGGCCGCTCGCCACGGGCGCTGGTAGACAGCAAAGTGGCGCGCGGCAGTGAGTTGGAAGCGCTGCAGGTGCCGGTCAATATCCCGTCCGGCCTGCCATCCGAGCTATTGATGCGCCGTCCCGATGTGCAGGCCGCCGAGCAGCAGCTCAAGGCCGCTAACGCGCGCATCGGCGTGGCGCGTGCCGCCTACTTCCCCAGCATCGGTCTGACCGGCTTGCTAGGCTCGCAAAGCGCGGCACTGGATACGCTGTTTAGCGGACCGACCCGTACCTGGAGTTTTGTTGGTAATCTGGCCATGCCTATTTTCGACTGGGGCAAGACCGGCGCTGGCGTCGATGCCGCGAGTGCGCAGCAGAAACAGGCGCTGGCAGCGTACGAGCTGGCCATCCAGAGTGCGTTTGGCGAGACGCTGGATGCCTTGTCGTTTACCCGAACTTCGCGTGACCGTCAGGCAGCCTTGTTTACCCAGTTGCAGGCACTGCAGGAAAGCTTGCGTCTGGCCCGTTTGCGCTACGATAACGGCTATTCCAGCTATCTTGAGGTACTGGACTCGGAGCGTGGCTCTTATCAGGCCGAGCTGCAGTTGGTCAGTGCGCGGCTGGATCAGCTGCAAGCTTCAGTCAATCTGTACAAGGCACTGGGGGGGGGCTGGAACGCACCGGCCCAGCACTGAGGTTTCTTGTATTAAAAAGCCAGCCCCCGTTCATCGGGGGCTTTTTTGTAACTGGCCTATTTCATTCCCTGTGCCGCTGACGCCTTGCGAGTCCCCTGCATGAGCCTGAGGGGCGCAAAAAATCCCCGCAGCCGTGGGGCGGGTGCGGGGATGTGGTTTTACTGCGTCTGGCTTCAGGGCTTGGGCGGTGGCGGCACGGCCACTGGGGCCGAGGCTTGCGGCTCGCCTACCAGATCATCGATATCGATGTCTTCTTCGTCCTTGTCCTGTGGCAATACCGCCCCGGTTTGCTTGGCACGCATATGCATATAGGCGTCGCGGGTAAAGGTATAGGCATCCAGCGAGGACTCGTCGATCTGCTTTTCCACGCCGAGCAGGCGTTCGCGTTCGTTGACGCCATACAGGCCGTAAAAACCGGCGGCTTGCGGCAGGGTGTCATAGATCAGCTTTTCCGGCCCCGGAATGCTGAGCGAAATACCCAGACCCGAGCCGTCGCGAACCGTGGACGGGCCGAAAAACGGCAGCATCAGGTAGTTGCTGTTTTTCCAGCCCCAAGTGGCAAAGGTATCGCCCAGCGTGGTGCGGTTCTTGACCAGACCTGCCGGTGTTGCGATATCGATCAGACCGAACAGACCGAAGGTCGAGTTGATGCTGACCCGCATCAGATCGTTCAGCGCTTTTTCCGGTTCGGCTCGCAGCGTATTGTTCAGTACGCTGAACACATCCTTCAGGTTGCCGTAGAAGTTGCCGACCGCCGTCCTGAACGGCTTGGGCGTTACGGTACGATAGCCTTCCGCCGCCGGCTTGATCACATTGCGATCCAGCGCCGTGTTGAAGTTATACATAGAGCGGTTGAACGGCTCGTAGGGGTCATACGGACTGGTCGGGTTGCTGGCGCAAGCCGATAGCGACAGTGCCGCCACAATGGTTAACAAGCGCAAGGGTTTCATCTTGCAGGCTCCATAAACTTGTCCAGCAGGGTATCTGCGCCGTATAGCCTGGCCAGGCTGATAAGCGGTGCCGGCACATTTTGCAGGGTAAAAGACTTGCCCTGCGCCTCCCCTTGGCGTGCCAGTTCGAATAGCAGCGACAAGGCCGCCGAGTCGGCACGGGTGACCTTGGCTAGGTCAAGATGCAGGCTGTCTCCGCTTTTAAGCCGGGCTGACAGCGCTTTGAGCTGCTGTTCTGCGCTTAGCATGGTCAGCTCGCCGGACAGGGAGGTGGCGGCGTGATGAAGCTGCATCAGGCGCTTGCTCCGCGAGCCAGTTTGGCATTCTTGTCCTGCAAGGCGCGGATCAGGCCGTCCAGACCGTTTTTACGGATTTCATCGCTGAACTGGTTGCGGTACACGGTGACCAGACTGGCACCTTCGACGCTGACATTAAAGACTTTCCAGCCCTGTGCGGTCTTGTACAGCACATAGTCGACATTGACCGGCTTGCTGCCGTTGCCGTTATTGCTGCCGGTGGTGATTTCCGACTTGACCGTGGCTTCACGCCCTTCGTTGTTCAAAATTATATTGGGCTTGATATTGACCGATGCATTCTTGAAGCGGGTCATGGTGCCGGAGTAGGTACGCACCAGCATGGTCTGGAATTCGCGTGCCAGCGCATCTTTTTGTTCCGGTGTGGCATCGCGCCAGCCGCGGCCGACGGCCAGGGCCGTCATGCGGGTAAAGTCGAACTTGGGGATGACGAAGGTTTCGACTTGGGTACGGATCCGGGCGGTGTTCTTGCCGTCGTCCTTTTTCAGTAGTTCCAGCACCTGGGCCGAAGTATCCTGGATCAGCGCCAGTGGTGTATCGGCCGCGGTGGCTTGGGTCGACAGGCCGAGCAAGAACAGGGTGGTCAGTAGCAGTTTTTTCATTTTCAGGTGGTCCGGTATTATTGGTTTTCAGTTTAGCGCCTGAGCCGGCGGCTCAGGGCTGTTTGTCGTCTTTGGCTGCGCCGCCTTCGGCAAAGCTGGTCATAAACTTGCCTATCAGCTGTTCCAGTACCAGTGCCGACGAGGTCAGGGCAATGCGGCCGCCGGGTTTCAGGTCTTCCGGATCGCCGCCTTGTACCAGCCCGACGTATTGCTCGCCCAGAAGGCCTGCGGTCAGGATTTCGGCACTGGTGTCCTGACTGAAACTGTACTGGCTATCTATGCTCAGGTTGACGCGGGCCATATAGTTTTTAGGGTCAAGCTCGATGCTGCTGACCCGGCCAACCAGAACACCGGCCGCCTTGACCGGTGCCTTGACCTTGAGGCCGCCAATATTGTCGAACTCGGCATACAGCACATAGCTCTTGTCGGCGCTTTGCGGCGTCAGGTTGGCCACCTTGAGTGATAAGAAGGTGATGGATGCAAGGCCTATGGCGACAAAAATGCCGACCCACAGGTCGATGATGGAGCGTTTCATGATGAGTTTTTCCGAAGCTAGAACATGAAGGCAGTCAGCACAAAATCGAGTGCCAGAATAACCAGGGCCGAAGTGACGACGGTGCGCGTGGTAGCCGCCGAGACGCCGGCTGCGGTGGGCGTCGCGTCAAAGCCTTCGTACACGGCAATCAGGGTCACCGCCATGCCGAAGAACAGGCTTTTGATCAGGCCGTTGACCACGTCGACATGCAGGTCGACATTGGCCTGCATTTGCGACCAGTAGCTGCCGCTGTCCAGACCTATCATCAGCACGCCGACGGCATAGCCGCCGATAATTCCCATTACATTGAACAGCGCCGCCAGAATCGGCATGGACAGCACGCCGGCCCAGAAGCGCGGCGCTACGACGCGGGCGACCGGATTGACCGCCATCACGCTCATGGCGTCCAGTTGCTCGGTCGCCTTCATCAGACCGATTTCGGCGGTCATGGCTGAGCCTGCGCGACTGGCAAACAGCAGCGCCGCCAGTACCGGACCCAGTTCGCGCAGCAAGGACAGCGCCACCAGCGCACCCAGCGCATCGGCCGAGCCAAAGCGCACTAGCGTGGTATAGCCTTGCAGGCCCAGAACCATGCCGACGAACAGGCCGGATACCACGATGATGATCAGCGACAGCACGCCGGAGAAGTACATCTCGCGTATCACCAGATGAAAGCGCAGCAGGCTTTGCCCCGAGTTCATCAGGATGGCGACAAAAAAGCGGCTGATCATGCCCAGACGCCAGATGGCCTCGATCACCCAGTGGCCCAGCTTGCGCAGGGGAGAGAGCAGGGTTTCAAGCATGGGGGCCTCCGAGTCCAATATCGTCGGCCAGCGAGGTGGTGGCCGGATAGGCCAGATGCACCGGGCCGTCAGCTTCGCCGTAGACAAACTGGTGTACCCAAGGTGACGCAGAGGCGCGAACCTCGTCCGGAGTGCCTTCGGCGACGATCTCGCCATTGGCGACAAAATAGACGTAGTCGACGATATTGAGCGAGTGCTGCACATCGTGCGTCACCATCACCGAGGTGGTGCCCAGCGCATCGCTGAGCTTTTTGATCAGGTGGGCAATCGCGCCCAGCGAAATCGGGTCCAGCCCGGTGAAGGGTTCATCGTACAGCATCAGCGCAGGGTCCAGCGCAATGGCGCGCGCCAGTGCAATGCGGCGCGACATGCCGCCGGACAGTTCGGCCGGCATCAGCTGCTCGGTACCGCGCAGACCGACGGCAGCGAGCTTCATCAGTACCAGATCGTGCACCATGCTGTCGGGCAAGCGCGTGTGTTCGCGAATCGGAAACGCCACGTTGTCGAATACCGACAGGTCGGTAAACAGCGCACCGAACTGGAACAGCATGCCCATGCGGCGGCGGTGCTCGAACAGTTCGCGGCTGCTCATCTTTTCGACATGCTTGCCGTCGACGATGACTTCGCCCTGTTGTGGGTAAACCTGTCCCGAGATCAGGCGCAGCAAGGTGGTCTTGCCGCTGCCGCTGCCGCCCATGATCGCGACGAAACGCCCGCGCGGGATGCTCAGGTTGATGTTCTTCAGAATGCTGCGCTCGCCATAGGCAAAGCTGACGTTTCTAAATTCGATAAAGCTGTCTGTACTCACGGAGGTTTCTATGACCGAAAAAAAATGGGGCAGAATCTGCCCGAGTTAATCGGCATTTTACAGGCTGTAAGGCAGAATCACCAAATTACCGCCTGACTTTATGGCCCCTTGTTGCAATGCACACAGCGGACGGGAGTGGTTTGACGGTCTTGCTTGATGCTGCGGGTTTTTAGGGTGCAAAAAAGCCCGCTTTTTGACGGCGGGCCGGAGTGGGCGGGGGAATCAGATGCCGCGCAGCAACTCGTTGATGCTGGTCTTGGAGCGGGTCTGAGCATCAACTTTTTTGACGATGACCGCGCAATACAGGCTGTGGCTACCATCTTTGGATGGCAGGCTGCCGGACACCACCACCGAACCTGCCGGTACGCGGCCATAGTGGATTTCACCGGTTTCGCGGTCATAGATGCGGGTGGACTGGCCGATAAACACGCCCATGGAGATGACCGAGCCTTCACCGACGATCACGCCTTCGACCACTTCCGAGCGCGCGCCGATAAAGCAGTTGTCTTCGATAATGGTCGGGTTGGCCTGCAAGGGTTCCAGTACGCCGCCGATGCCGACGCCGCCGGACAGGTGCACATTTTTGCCGATCTGGGCGCAGGAACCGACGGTGGCCCAAGTGTCGACCATGGTGCCTTCATCGACAAAGGCGCCGATATTCACAAACGACGGCATCAGCACGGTGTTTTTGGCAATGAAGGCCCCTTTGCGCGCTACTGCGCCGGGTACTGCACGGAAGCCGGCGGCGCCGAAGTCTTCGGCTTTCCAATCGGCAAACTTGGTGTCGACCTTGTCGAAATAACGGCTGACGCCATCATCCATGACTTCGTTGTCGCGGATGCGGAACGACAGCAGGACGGCTTTTTTCAGCCACTGGTTGACGATCCATTCGTCGCCCTGTTTTTCTGCTACGCGCAGATGGCCGTTGTCCAGTTCGTTAATGACCTGCTCGATGGCGGCTTTCAGTTCGACCGAGACAGTGGCTGGAGTAATGGATGCGCGTTCTTCGAAGGCGTTTTCAATCAGGGATTGCAGCGGATGCATATGGTTAAGCCCTTTGGCAAGATGAATGGTGGTGGTCATGATCGTAATCTTTAAGTGTTTGCAGTGCGATAAGCGGTCGTAAATTGTGCCATGCGTTGTGCAGCCTCGACGCATTCTGCCAGTGGCGCGACCAGCGCGATACGGATATAGCCCTGCCCCGGGTTGTGGCCATGGGCTTCGCGCGCCAGTAGCGAGCCGGGCAGGACGGTAATGTGCTCGTGTGCGAACAATTCGCGGGTAAAGCGGACATCGTCACCGCCGGGCACGCGGGCCCACAGATAGAAGCTGGCATCGGGCCGCCTGACGTCCAGCACTTGGGCCAAGGGAGCGGTCACCGCATCGAATTTGGCGATGTAAGCGGCGCGGTTGGCAACGACATGCGCTTCGTCATTCCACGCGGCGATGCTGGCGGCCTGCGTGGGCAGGCTCATGGCGCTGCCGTGATAGGTGCGGTACAGCAGGAAGTCTGCCAGCAGACTGGCATCACCGGCAACAAAGCCCGAACGCAGGCCTGGTGCATTGGAGCGTTTGGACAGGCTGGTAAACATCACCAGGCGCCGGTAGTCGCGTCCCAGCTTGCGCGCGGCCTCCAGTCCGCCCAGAGGCGGGGTGCCGAAGTGGATTTCGGAGTAGCACTCGTCCGATGCAATCACAAAACCGTAGCGGTCGGATAGCTCGAACAGTGCCTGCCAGTCGGCCAGATTCATCACCGCGCCGGTCGGGTTGCCCGGCGAGCAGACAAAAACCAGTTGTGTTCGCTGCCAGATAGCCTCGGGTACGGCGGACCAGTCCGGCTGGAAAGCGTGCCCGGCGGTGCAGTTGACGTAAAACGGCTGGGCGCCGGCCAAAAGAGCGGCACCTTCGTAAATCTGGTAAAACGGGTTGGGTGAAATGACGACCGGTTTTTTGCCTTCGCTGGTGTCGATCACGCTTTGCACAAAAGAAAACAGTGCCTCGCGGCTACCATTGACCGGCAGAACTTCACGGGCCGCATCCAGCTTGATATCGTAACGGCGCTGGGCCCAGTCGCGACAGGCCTGACGCAAGGCATCCGTGCCTAGTGTGGCCGGGTAGCCGGCCAGACCCTCCAGATTTCCTGTCAGCGCATCAGTGAGTAGCGCCGGCGTCGGGTGCTTGGGCTCACCTATCGACAGATTGATGGCGCTTTTGTCTGGCGGCGGCTGGACATCGGCCAGCAGGGCGCGCAGGCGCTGGAACGGGTAGGGTTGCAGTAAGGCCAGATTGGGGTTCACGGTTCTCTCTCGTGCTGCAGCAAATCCGACCATCTTAAAGAAAACAATATGATCCTGGCAAAACAAAAGCTGACAGCCATGGCTTGTCTGTTGACGACTGCTCTGGTGTGGGGGCTGATGTGGCTACCTTTTCGCGCCTTGCAAACGGGAGGTGTCAGTAACTGGACCACCTCGCTGGTGGTGTATCTGATCGCCATGCTGTTTGGCGTGGTGCTATTTCGCTCCACCTTTCGTCAGGGGGTGCGCTTGATACCGGTGATGCTGCCGATGATGCTGGCTTTTGGCTGGTGCAATTTCAGCTATAGCTGGGCACTGACCGAAGGGCCGGTGGTGCGTGTTCTGTTGCTGTTTTATTTGTCGCCGTTGTGGACGGCACTGCTGGCACGCCTGATCCTGCACGAGCGGCTGACCCGCGCCGGTTATGTGGTCATCGCCATTTTACTGGCTGGCTGTCTGGCCATTTTGTGGCGCCCAGGGGTGTTTGACGGCGATTTTCCCCTGAGCCACCGGTATGAGTGGCTAGCCTTGTCCGGGGGGATGGCGTTTTCGCTGGGTAATGTACTGAGCCGCAGTGCCGATCGGCTACCCTTGCCGGTTAAGTCCGCCATGATCTGGCTGGGCGTTCTGTTTTTTGCTGCGGGAGCCCTACTCTGGCGTGGCCAGCTAGGTGCCGTGCTGGAAATTCCGCCCATGGCATGGGCTGTCATGCTTGCGCTGGGCATTACCTTATTGTGTACCAGCGTGATCTCGCAACATGGCGTGTCGCTGTTGCCGGCCAATCAGGTCACGGCTCTGATGTTGCTGGAGCTGGTGTTTGCCGCCGCAGCCGCCTGGCTGCTTGCCGGTGAGGCCATAAGACCGGGCGAGTGGCTGGGCGGCACACTGATTGTTGGGGCCGGGCTGTTTTCCGGGCGCATGACGCATAAGCCGGCTGGCGCGCGCGTGGCAGCTCAATAGTGCGGCGGGATCTCGTCGCGCAGCGAGCGCTCTTCGTTTTCGCCACTGCCGCGTGCGCTTTGACGATACAGGAGGCGCAACTGCTCTTGCAGCAGGTCGAGTTCGTGTTGCTGGCGCGCAAGCGTGCTGCTTAGGGCATCGACCGTATCGTCCAGAAAGGCCAGACGGATTTCCAGTTCGCCACAGCGTTGTTCGGCATCGCGTGCATTTAGCCAGTTTTGCAACTGCTGTACGCGAAACGGGCGCTGGAACAGGGTGTAGAGTTCCAGCCAGTCTTCGGCGCGCATCCATGGCAAGCCATGTTCGATATCCACCTGTGCCGGGTTGAAGTCCCAGCCGGTCTGTTTCTCCTTATCGCGTACGCAAATGCCCGCCATCAAGTCGATGGCACGGCCGTCCTGACTGACAAAGCGGGCAAAGTGCTGCGCAATATGGTGCGGATGCGCCGGCCTTGGCTCTTCGTTAAAGAGTTCGGCCAGACGCAGATGGGCTTGGGCAAAGTGTTCAGGCGTGACCAGCAGATCCAGATCCTGCGGGTTGGCCTCCAGCCCCAGATGGTAGAGCAGGGTGCTGCCGCCGATTCCCCAGTCAAGACCATTCAGTAAGGGGGCGAGTCGTGTCGCCAGTGCCATTGGGGCAGGGGTGTTCATCATGCTTCCTTAAAAATTTCACAGCACCATGGCGGCAATCCAGCCTGCGGTCAGTAGTGGCAGGTTGTAGTGCAAAAAGGTGGGAATGACGGTGTCGCGGATATGGTCATGCTGGCCATCGACATTCAGACCCGAGGTCGGCCCCAGGGTCGAATCGGAGGCTGGCGAGCCGGCATCGCCCAAGGCTCCGGCCGTACCGATAATGGCGACCGTGGCCATGGGCGAGAAGCCCAGCTGTATGCACAGCGGAACATAAATGGCGGCGATGATGGGGACGGTAGAAAACGACGAGCCTATGCCCATGGTGACGAACAGACCGACCAGCAGCATGGCGAATACGGCCAGGCCGCGGTTATGGCCGAACAGTTCGGCCGAGGAGCTGACCAGCGGCGCGATCTGTCCGGTGGCTTTCAGTACTTC
>NZ_RJTZ01000054.1:0-21269 GCF_024343515.1 Aquitalea sp. S1-19
TCCAGCAGTACGGCCAGCGGCGGCTGGCTGAAGTAGTCGAACAGGGTGGCGGTTTCGGCAAAAAATAGCGGCAGGTAATACTCGATGCCGGCTGGCCAGGCACCGGCCGAGACATCGCGGTAAATGCGGCTGCGGCTGGGGTCGCCTTCCATGCGCTCGCGCCAGTGCTGGCGGAACGCGGTGACGCCGGCGTCGTCGCTCGGATATTCGCGCGCTGGCAGCATATGCACCTCGGGCAGCGGATAGAGCGTGCGCTGCGTGTCCGGGTCGAAGGTCTTGATGGTTTCGATTTCGTCATCGAACAAATCGATGCGTAGCGGCAGGGCGCTGCCCATGGGGTAGAGGTCGATCAGCCCGCCGCGTATCGAAAACTCGCCCGGCGCCATGACCTGCGACATATGCTGGTAGCCGCCGGCCACCAGATCGGTGCGCAACTCTTCGCCGTCCAGCTTCTGCCCGGTCTTGAGGAAGAAGGTATGGGCGGCCAGAAAGGACGGCGGCGCCAGACGCGCCATGGCCGTGGCCACCGGTGCAATCACCACCTCACACGCCTTGTGGCGTATTTGCCATAGCGTGGCCAGCCGTTCGGACACCAGATCCGCATGCGGTGAAAAATGGTCGTAGGGTAGTGTTTCCCAGTCCGGCAGCAAGGCGACGCGGATGGCCGGCGCAAAAAAGGCAATCTCGGTTTTCAGGCGCTGGGCGGCTTGTGCCGATGCGCACAGTACCAGCAGACACTGACCGGGACGCGCTTGTGCCGCGATCCAGGCCGAATCGGCACTTTGCGGCAAGGCGGCGATGCGGGTTTTCTGGCCGGCAGCCGGCGCACTTGGCAGGGCTTTTAATGACATAAAGCTATACATTCAAGGGTAAGTGTTTATTATAAGCCTGATATGTCAAAGGGGCAGCTGCATATGGGCTTCTGGTGGGTAAGACGCATAAATAATAAGGGGGATGTGTGGGCGCACGTTTCAAGCTGAATGCCGGAATCGGCGCTGCGGTGCTGCTGGCCTTGAGCGGTCTGTGGCAAGGCGGGGCCGGGCTTGCCGCAGGTGCTGCGCAGTGGCTGGTGCATGGTGCGCTTATTTATCTGCTGCTTGTCCGGCAGCAGGATAGACCCGGGTGCGGTTTGGGATTCTGGTGGTGCCTGGGATGGCTGCCCTTGCTTTCGCTATGGCGTTTGCCGCTGGCCGATGCGCTACTGTGGTGTGCTTCCTTGATGCTTGCCATGGCGAGCCTGCAGCTTGTCTTGCGCTTGCGCCGTTATACCTTGGGTTCTGCTGACGAGTTGCTGCCGCTGGTATTGAGCCTGTTCTTACTTCCCGCCTTGTCGGCTGTTCTGCCTTTGCTGGCATTGGCATGGTGGCGTGACGGGTTTCATCAGGCATTGTTGCTCAATGGCCTGTTGCAATGGGGGCAGGCTGCACTGGTGTTCTCCATGCTTGCCAGCTTTGCCTACCAGCGTCTTCCCAGCGTGCGAGCCTTGCTGGATTTGACGCTGATTGTGGGGGTGCAGTTAGTACTCTGGAGCTTTTTCAGTACGGCACATGCCGTATTTTTTCCGCTGGAGTTGCTGTATTTCCCGCTGTTTTTGTGGGCAGGCAGCCGTTTTGGCATCGCCGGCCCTGCTGTTGTCGGCCTATTGGCTTGCATCTTGCCATCTGCAAGCGATGCAGGCTTTATTTCCTCTTTCGAGCCGCAACTCCGTGCGCTCTCGCTTTTGTTTGTGCAGATGTTGTGTTTCGCCTCGGCCCTGGCCTTGACGGTGGCTGTGGAGGGGCGGCGTCTGAAAGACAAAGCGCTCAAGGATTTCCGTTCCCGTGTCGGGACACTGATTGATCAAAGCCCGAATATTATTGCGTTCAAGGATATGCAGGGTCGTTACCTGATGGTTAACAAGGCTTGCGCACATCTGGTCGGCTCTAGCCCCGAACTGATGATAGGCAAAACGCCGGAAGAGCTGTTTCCGGCAGAGCAGGCGGATAAGCTTAACGCCTTGGGCGAGCGGGTGATGGCTAGTCTGATGCCGTGCGAAGCCGAGGCGACCATGCTTGTGGCCGGGCAGGAGTTGACCTTGCTGGTGAGCCAGTTCCCATTGTTTGATAGTCATGGCCATCCGGCCGGGATCGGCACCATAGGGTCGGATATCAGCTTGCGCTATCAGGAGGAGAAGCAGAAGCGCGAGAGCATGGAGAAGTACCGTGCCGTTGTTGAGCAGTCGCTGGTGGGTATTTTTATCCAGCAAGATGGCCTGCTGATCTATGTGAACCCGACGCTGGCCCAGATGGGGGGCTACAGCGCGGATGAATTGCAGAATGTGCCTCTGGACTCGATGCTGGTTGAGGATGAAATTGAGCGCATTAACCAGCAGATTCTTCACCGGCAGCAGGCCAATCTGGAAATTTTGTGTTTTCCAACCCGCTTGAAGCATAAAAATGGCTCAGCCATTGATATAGAAGTCCATAGCCGGCTGATCGAGTACGGTGGACGCATGGCCTTTATAGGCGTGGCGATCAATGTGACCGATCGTGTGGCGGCACAGGGCGAGTTGCGCCTGGCTGCCAAGGTGTTCGAAAACTCGGCGGAAGGCATCCTGATTGCGGATGCCGCAGGTGTGATAGTTACCGTCAACGAGGCTTTCAGCCGCATCACCGGCTACAGTCGGCAGGAGGCGGTAGGGCGCTGCTCGCGCATGCTGCGTGATCTGGATGTAAATGGCGGCTTGCGTGAGGATCTGGCGCGCAGCGGACACTGGCAAGGCGAAATGTATGATCGCCGCAAGAGCGGCGAATGGTATCCGGCCGAACTGACCATTTCGGCTGTGCGGGATGGCGATGGCGGGATGCTTAATTATGTAGGGGTCTTTGCTGATATCACCGAGCGCAAGCAGGCTGAAGAACGCCTGCACTTTCTGGCCAATCACGATCCGCTGACCACCTTGCCCAATCGTTCGCACCTGATCGGCCATCTGGATACGGCGCTGGGTGGGGGGGGCGATGATGGCTTTCGTCTGGCGCTGATGTATATCGATATTGACCGTTTCAAGCTGATTAATGATTCATTTGGTCATCGCACCGGCGACGATATCTTGTGTGAGATTTCCCGCCGTCTGACCTATGTGTCCGGACGTTATGGCATGGTCGCGCGTTTGGGGGGCGATGAATTTACCCTGATCGTCGAGGAATACGAGGGCTTGGAGCAGTTGGGCCGGATTGCAGAAGAAGTGCAGGCCGAGCTGGCTAAACCTTTGCAGGCCGAGGGGCAGGTCTTATTTGTGACCGGCAGTATCGGTATCAGCCTGTATCCGCATGATGGCGAGGATGCGCATACCTTGCTGAAAAATGCCGATGCCGCCATGCATCGCGCCAAAGAGCGGGGCAAGAATACCTGGCAGTTCTTCGATGCCGATATGAATACGCAGTCGGTTGAACGCTTGCTGCTGGAAAACGCCTTGCGTCAGGCGTTGGAAAGGAACGAATTCGAGTTGCACTACCAGCCGCAGGTGGATAGCAATACCCTGCAACTGGTTGGCGTTGAAACCCTGATCCGCTGGCGTCATCCGCAGCTGGGGCTGGTGTCGCCGGCCCGTTTCATTCCGCTGGCCGAGGAAACCGGCCTGATCAAGCCGATCGGTGCCTGGGTGTTGCAAGAGGCGTGCCGCCAGCTGGCGCGCTGGGATGAGGCCGGGCAGATCGTGCCGCGGGTGGCCGTCAATTTGTCGCCACGCCAGCTGGAGCAGGGTAATTTGCTGGCGGTGGTGGATGCCGCGCTGGAGGGGGCTGCTATCGATGCTGAGCGTCTGGAGCTGGAAATCACCGAGAGCATGCTGATGCAAAGGCCGGAAGAAGCGGTTCGCATCCTGAATCAGCTTAAAATGCTGGGCGTAAAACTGTCGATTGATGATTTCGGCACCGGCTATTCTTCCTTGTCCATGCTTAAGCGTTTCCCGCTGGACTACCTGAAAATAGACCGCTCTTTTGTCGAGGGCTTGCCGGGAGATGATGACAGTGGCGCCATTGCCCAAGCGATTATCGCCATGGCGCGCAAGCTGCGTTATACCGTGATCGCCGAAGGCGTAGAAACCGCCGAGCAAGGAGATTTTCTGTGCCGTAACGGCTGCAATATCCTGCAAGGCTATTATTACAGTCGCCCGCTGCCGGTTGCCGAGCTGGATGCGTTTTTTTCACGCCATGCCGTGGCGGTCAGGGCGCGAGCCGGAGTAGAATGCGCCGTTTTGTAGGGAGTGACATCAGGTGAGCAACCGCAAACTTATCCATGGCTTTCACGCGGTGAATGCCCGCCTGTGGCAGAACCCGAAAAGCCTGATTGAAATTTATGTGGCCGGCGGCCGTCAGGATGCGCGCACCAAAGAAGTTCTGGACAAGGCCGGTGCCGAAAACGTCAAGCTGCACATCGTCGACAAGGCGCGCATGGACAGCATGACCGGCAATGCCCGCCATCAGGGCGTGGCCGCCGTGATCGATGCCAGCCGCAATTATGTGGATCTGGACGATGTGTTGGACCATATCAGCGAGCCGCCGCTATTGCTGATCCTCGACGGCGTGACCGACCCGCATAATCTGGGCGCCTGCCTGCGCGTTGCCGACGCCATGGGCGTACATGCGGTGATCGCCCCGAAGGATCGTTCGGCCGGCATTAACGCTACCGTCAGTAAAGTCGCCTGTGGCGCGGCCGAAGTGGTGCCTTATATTACCGTGACCAATCTGGCGCGAACCATCCGCGACCTGAAGGACATGGGCGTATGGATAGCCGGCACCACCATGGAAACCGAAACCGACCTTTACCACTTTGATGCTTCAGGTCCCCTGGCCTGGGTGATGGGTAACGAAGGCGAGGGCATGCGCCGCCTGACGCGGGATCTGTGCGATGTGCTGGTGTCCATCCCGATGTTTGGTACGGTTGAGAGCCTGAACGTATCGGTCTCTTCCGGTATGGTGTTGTCCGAAAGCCGTCGCCAGCGCGTGCTGGCCGGAAAATAAAGGAGTCGCAAGATGCAAAAACTGGTTTTGCAGGTTGCCGGCATGAGCTGTGGCGGTTGCGTCGCCGGGGTGACCCGTGCGGTCGAAGCGCTCGATGGTGTGCATGGCGTGACAGTCGATTTGTCCAGCGGCCGGGTCGAAGTCGAGTACGACGGCTCGCTGCCTTCGCGTGAAGAAGTCATCGACGCCATTGCCGACGCCGGTTTTGAAGTTGTAGCCTGATCCGCAAACGGCGGTTGTGCATTTGCCATGTGCGGCAAAAATGCGTACAATCCGCCGGCTTTAACCCTTGCCTTTTGCTATCGCATGGCAAAAGGCTTCACAGCCACAAGGAGTTTACATGCGTCATTACGAAATCGTGTTCATCGTCCACCCGGACCAGAGCGAGCAGGTTCCGGCCATGATCGAACGCTACAAGGGCATGGTCCTGGGCGCCGAAGGCCTGATCCACCGTCTGGAAGACTGGGGTCGTCGTCAACTGGCTTACCCAATCCAGAAAGTTCACAAAGCTCACTACGTTCTGATGAACGTAGAGTGCAAGGTTGAAACCCTGGCTGAAATCGAGCACGCCTTCAAATTCAACGATGCCGTTCTGCGTCACCTGACTATCAAAATGGACAGCGCGATCACCGAAGCGTCCCCGATGATGAAGGATGAAAAGGCCAAGAGCCTGCTGGAAACCCAGCCGGCTGCTGAAGCCGAGGTTGCTGCCTGATTTCAGGTAACACCTTGCAGAACAGACTGGTACTGACTGCGACGGTTGAACGTGAAGATGTCCTGAGATACACCCCCGCCGGCGTGCCGGTGCTGGAAATGTGGCTCAGACACCAATCACGGCAGACCGAAGCGGGGGCCGAGCGTGATGTGATCTGTGAAATCCAGTCCGTCATGGTGGGCGAAGCGTGTCGGGCATTGGCCGGACGCGTGGCCGGGCAGGAATTGACCGTCAGCGGTTTTCTCTGTCAGCGCAGCTTGCGCAACCCCCGGTTAGTACTACATATCGAATCCGCAGAATTTGTAAAAGGTTAACAAAATGGCTCGTCAACTCTTCAAGCGCAAGAAGTTCTGCCGCTTTACGGCAGAAGGCATCAAGCATGTCGATTACAAAGCAACCGACCTGCTGAAGGATTTCATTGCCGAAAACGGCAAGATCATCCCAGCCCGTATCACCGGCACCAAGGCACGCTATCAGCGTCAGCTGACGACCGCTGTCAAGCGCGCTCGTTTCCTGGCTTTCCTGCCTTACACCGACCAGCACTAAACCGAGAAGAAAGGATAAACAATGCAAATCATTCTCCTCGAGAAAGTCGCTAACCTGGGTAACCTGGGTGATGTTGTAACCGTTAAAGACGGCTACGCACGTAACTTCCTGGTACCACAAGGCAAGGCCAAGCGTGCAAACGCCGCCAACCTGGCAGCTTTTGAAGCCCGCCGCGCCGAACTGGAAGCCAAGCAAGCCGAGATCCTGGCCGATGCCAAGGTTCGTGGCGAGAAGCTGGAAGGCGCCAACATCACCATCGCCCAGAAGGCCGGTGTTGATGGCCGTCTGTTCGGTTCCGTGACCAACGCCGACATCGCCGAAGCCATCACCGCTTCCGGCGTGGCTGTGATCCGTTCCGAAGTTCGTATGCCTAATGGCCAGCTGAAGGCTATCGGCGAATACGATCTGGAAATCGCACTGCATCACGACGTAGTCGTGAACGTTGTGATCACCGTGGTAGCTGAAGCCTGATTTTCAGGTCTCGCTGCACGAAAAAAGCCGGCTCAAACGAGCCGGCTTTTTTGCGTCTTGCTTCTACACAAACAGTACCAGCGCCGCCATGGCGCCGTGCGCGCCCATTACCAGGCTTTGCTCGATATCCGCCGTGCGCGACGAGCCCGAGATAAAGCAGCCAAAGCCGTTCTCCTCGATCTTGATGTGGCGGTAGGCGTCGCGCATGGTGTCGACCAGTTGCGTGCGTGGCACGACCAGCACCAGCTTTTGCGTCAGAAAATAGAGCGAACGGTAACGGTTGCCGGGCGTACTGACCCATACCGCCGCATTCTCGGCGACCGCGAGCTGGCCGGGTACGATCGCGACATCGACATCATGCCAGGCGTGCGGGCTATCGGCTTCTTCATGTCCGGCTTGCGTTAAATCGACCAGACGGCCGTGAGCGGGGAAGTGCGCCGCGACTGCCTGCCTGATGGTCTGGTTTTCTGCCAGTTGCAGCGCCTGCCCGCCTAAGTTGGCGATCAGGCCGGCAAATGCCGCGTAGCGGTCGTCGTACTGCACGAAAGGCAGCGCATGGATGTCGGGCAGGGTGGTGGCTGGCGGACGGGCGGCGCGTATCCGCGCAAGGATGGCATCGCGGCTCATGGTTTTTTCCTGTTCTGCTGCCACCACTGCTTAAAGCTTTGTGCCGGCATCATTGGCAACTCGCGCCCGGGGCGGCTGTAAGGGATGGCGCTATTGAGGCGTTCGGGCAGGATGGGGACGATTTTGCGCATGGCACCACCGGCCAGCTCGAAGAGCTTGGGGTGGCCAAGCAAGGTGCGCAGTGCCAGTACGCCGCCCTTTTTACCCCTGGCCATGGCGCCGGCGTTAAAGGCGCGGGCGCGCTGTGCGACCAGCTGGTCGGCCAGCGGAATCTTGACCGGGCACACATTGTTGCACGAGCCACAGGTGGTACAGGCAAAAGCCATACTGGCGTGCTTTTTGATGTCGCGGCTGGGGCCCAGCGTCGAGCCTATCGGCCCGGGGATGATGTAGCTGTAGCTAAAGCCCGAGCTTCTGCGATACACCGGGCAGGTGTTCATGCAGGCGCCACAGCGTATGCAGCGCAGCGATTCGTAAAAATCGGCGCGGCCGAGGATGTCGCTGCGCCCGTTGTCGACGATCACGATATGCATCTCGCCACCGGGGCGGGCCCGCTCGAAGTGCGAGGTATAGGTGGTGGTGGGCGAGCCGATGGCCGAGCGTGCCAATAGCCGGGTAAACACGGACAGGTGTTCGAGCCTCGGGATGACTTTTTCCAGCCCCATGCTGGCGATATGAAGCGGCGGCAAGGCAACGCCCAGATCGGCATTGCCTTCATTGGTGCACACCACCACCGCGCCGGTTTCGGCGATGGCGAAATTGACGCCGGTAAGCCCGGCATCGGCGCTGAGAAAGTGCTCGCGCAAATTGGCGCGTGCAGCGTGGGTGAGGTAGGTCGGGTCGTTATTGCCGGCCTCTGTGCCCAGTTCGCGCTGGAACAGCTCGCCTATTTGCTCTTTTGTCAGATGGATGGCCGGCATCACGATATGGCTGGGCGCCTCGTGCCTCAGTTGCACGATGCGTTCGCCCAGATCGGTGTCTATCACCTCGATGCCGCGCGTTTCCAGATAGGGGTTGAGGCCGCACTCCTCGGTCAGCATGGACTTGGATTTGACCAGTTTTTTCACCGAATGCGCGGCCAGAATGCCGTGTACGATGCGGTTGTGTTCGGCGGCATCTGCCGCCCAGTGTACCGTCACGCCATTGGCGCGGGCCTTGGCCTCGAATTCCTGCAGGTAAACATCCAGATGCGACAGCGTATGCGCCTTGATCTGGCGTGCCAGCTCGCGCAAGCCTTCCCATTCCGGCAGTTGTGCTGCCTGTGCATCGCGCTTGTGCCTGACCCACCAGATGGCCGAGTCGTGCCAGCTGGCGTGGGCACGGTCTTGTAAAAAGTCGCGTGCGGCGCGGGCGTGGTTGACGCTATCGTCTTTCATGCCGCGGCCTTTCCGTTCAGGATTTCGACAATGTGCAAGGTGCGCAGCGTGCCGTGCTGGTGGCGCAGGATGCCGCCCATATGCATCAGGCACGATGCTTCGGCGCCCACGATAAACTCGGCGCCGGTCGCGGCATGGCCGGCGATACGATCCTGACCCATGGCGACCGACACGTCCGCTTCGTCCACGCAGAATGTGCCGCCAAAGCCGCAGCACTCGTCACGCCTCTGCGGCTGGGTGAGGGTGATGCCATCGACCAGTGCCAGAATGCGTTCCAGCCGCGACTGGTAGGGCAGCATCAGTTCGGAAGCGGTGGCATGGTTACGTTGACGCAGTCCGTGGCAGCTCTGGTGGATAGAGACCTTGTGTGGAAAATACACCGGCTTGGGCAGCGCGCTGACTTTGAGTACGTCTTGCAGGAATTCGACGATTTCGTAGATGCGCGGTTGCAAGGCGGCATAGCCGGGTGTATGTGGCGGGTAATGGCAGGCTGTGTGGCTGACGCAACTGCTGGATGGGGATACGACATAATCGTAGCCGGCAAACAGCTGGCTGAAGCGTTGCGCCGCCGCCGTTGCGCCCTTCAGGTCGCCATTATTGAAGAGCGGCTGGCCGCAGCAGGTTTGTGCCATCGGATAGTCGACATCCAGACCGTAGGCTTCCAGCAGTTCCAGCGTGGCAATGGCTATATGCGGTGTCAGCGCGTTGACGTGACAGGGGATAAACAGACCGATTTTCATGGGTTCGCACGGCATGTGGGCATGGGCGAATTAAAGCGTAGCATCCAGATGTTTGCTATCGGGTTTGACCCTATGCCGGACGGGCTTGGCGGAAGATCACAGGAGTCGAACCTGCCCGGGACCGCTGGCGGCCCCCTCCGGTTTTGAAGACCGGCCATTCCACCGGGAATGTTGATCTTCCGCAAGGGGGCAATTATAAGCGAGCCTGGCGCGTGCGTCGAATGGGCTTAGCCAAATTGCGTGCCATCGCGCAGCAAATGGCAATCGCCCTGACGCCGGGTCAGGCCGCTTTTGTCGAAAAACTCCAGAATCTGGATCGCCAGCTTGCGCCCGGCGCCGATACGGTTGCGAAACGAGGCGGCATCGGCAAAGCCGTGTTCGGCGACCAGCTGGCGCACGATATGAGCCATCTCGTGGATGCGTGCGCTCGGGTAATAGCGGTCGGGCACGATGGCGATCACATGGCCCAGACGTGCGGCTTTTTTCAGCAAGGGACGGACGCTGTCTTCGTCGCTGCCTGCGTCTTGTGCCAGATCGCGCACCCAGCGCGCATCGTCGCCGGCCAGATGCATGGCAATGCGCTGCCATAGCGCATCTTCTGCCGGCGTGAAGGCCAGGCTGTGCTGCGGCAGGTGCAGCCAGCCGCGGGTTTCACACAGAAGCCCTGCTTGCAGCAGCTGATCGATGGCATGCATGACCGCTGTGCTATCTTCGCTGGGCAACGCCAGGCGCTTAAGGCGCGAGCGCGCCGCGCCCATCTGGTCAGGCTGGGCCAGATGCAGCTCTGTCAGCCGTTGCAACAGCGTGTGCTTGAGGCCTTGCCAGTAGTCAGGCGAATAGGCGAGTGCGCCTATATTCACCAGTTGCAGTTGCCCGGCAAGGGCTCTGGCGTCATCGCTACGCTGACGCGCCCAGGCAAAGGCATCCAGATCGACGCGTCCGGCAGCAGCCAGCACTTGCAGGCAGCGGCAGTCGTCCTGGCCAGTCTGTGAGAGTGCCGACAACTGTGCCAGTCGTGCGGCACTGCGCTTGGCGCGGGTGGGTGGGGACAGCTCCAGTACGCGTGCGCCGGCCAGCGTATGGCGGGCGCTGGCATCGCGCACAATCAGCCTGTCGTTGTCGGTCAGATATAGCGGCGCATCCAGCGCCAGTTCGGCGCAGGGTGTGAGGCTATCGTCACCCAACAGGGCCAGGTGGCCGGTGGTGTGGCGTGCGCCGTGGTGGATATGTACCGCCTGCCAGTGTTTAAGCGGTGCGCTGTCCGGCAGCAACTCAAGCTGTACGCTGATGCGTGTGCTGCTGCGGCCTTCTTGGCTTAATAACCAGTCGCCGCGCCGGATGTCGTCTTTGCTGATGTCGCCGGCCAGATTCAGTGCGATGCGCTCGCCGGCTAGGGCGCTGTCGCAGGCTTGTCCTTGTGCATGCAGGGCGCGCACGCGCACGCGGCGCTTATCCAAACTCAGGTAAAGGCTGTCGCCTACGCTAACGCTGCCGGACAAGGCTGTGCCGCTAACGACCAGACCGCTGCCCTTGATGGTAAAGGCACGGTCTATCGCCAGACGAAAGCGCTTGTGCGGCGCATGGGCCGCGGGCTGTAAGCTGGCCAGATGGCCGCGCAAGGCGTCGATTCCAGCGCCGCTATGGCTGGAGACCGGCAGTACGGCGGCAAGGGGGAGCTGGTGGGCAGCGCATAGCACCTCGATCTCGGCTTGCAGTGCACTGAGACGCATAGGCGTAGCCAGATCGCTTTTGCTTAAGGCCACGCTGAGCGATGGCACGCCGGCCAGGCGCAAGATGGCGAGGTGTTCGCGCGTTTGCGCCATCACGCCGTCGTCGCAGGCGACGACCAGCAGCGCATGATCCAGGCCGCCAACGCCGGCGAGCATATTGGACAGGAAGCGCTCGTGGCCGGGCACATCGACAAAACCGATGCGTGTGCCATTGGCGTGCTCAAGAAAGGCATAACCCAGATCCAGCGTCATACCGCGGCGTTTTTCTTCGGGCAGGCGGTCGGCATTGGTGCCGGTTAACGCATGCAATAGCGAAGTCTTGCCATGGTCAACGTGACCGGCGGTAGCGATGATCATGGGCGGCTTTCCTTGCTGCAAAGCCGCCCATGGTAGAGGGTGAACGCTGTTTCGGCTAGACCGGATCGACGTGGGTCATTACATTCAGCACCGGATGTTCGGCCATCACGCTGGCGCGCGCCTGTAGCGCGATATTGTGGCCTTCGCGCACATTAAGCTGGCCGTCGACTTCCAGATGCACATCGACCATGATCATGTCGCCCATTTTGCGCGTTCTCAGGTCATGCAGGCCGGTAATGCCGGGGGTTGCGAGCAAGGTTGCGCGTATTTTCTCCACTTCTTCCTCATCGGCGGCCTTATCCATCAGGTCGGACAGCGCCTCCCAGGCAAACTGGCCGCCAGTCTTGCAGATCATCAGACCGACAATCAGCGCGGCGGCAGGGTCCAGCAGCGGGTAGCCCATCAGGTTGCCGACGATGCCAAGCGCCACCACCAGCGACGAGGCGGCATCCGAGCGCGCATGCCAGGCATTGGCCACCAGCATGGTCGAGCGCACACGCTTGGCAATGTTCAGCATGTAGCGGAACAGACCTTCCTTGCAGAACAGGGTAAACACAGCCACCCACAGCGCGATGGCATGCACCTGTGGAATGGACGCCGGATTGTTGAATTTGGACGCGGCCGAAATGAGCATGCCGATGCCGACCACCAGCAACAGCAGGCCCAGCACCAGGGATGCCGCATTTTCATAGCGTTGATGGCCGTAATGGTGGTCATCATCCGGCCCCTTGCGCCCGTGGTGGCTGGCAAACAGCACGACAAAATCGGCCAAGAGGTCGGACAGCGAATGGATGCCGTCCGCCACCAGCGCCTGCGAACGGGCAAAAATGCCGACCGTGACTTGCAGTACGGTCAGGATCAGGTTGATGACGACGCTGACCAGCGTGCTTTTTTTGGCGGCAGCGTAGCGTGCCAGTTCATCGATTTGATCGTGATCCGGCAGACGTTTTTCCAGGTGCATAAGTATGCTTTTGTTTAATTCAAATGACTTTTATGATGCCATTGAATGATTAATTTTGGCTTAAGCTTGGCAAGGACGACAGACACCACGGTGTGAACTAATGCACACACTTTGGTATCAAGTAGTATCTTCGTGCGACAATCCGTCAAACCTTTAGCCGTCTTTGATGAGTGGACGGAACAAGAATTTGATTTTAATCCTCTGTCGCCAAGGGGCAGAGTGATTTTTGCGTAAATAGGGACACAAGTATGAAAAAAATAGCACTGGCTTCGGCCGCATTGCTGCTGACCGGCGCTGCTTCGGCCGCCATTAACCCGATTCCGACCACCAACGGCTTTTCTGGTGCGCTCAGCATCGGTGTGGCAAGCGGCGAAGTTTCCTCCAATATGTACAAGGGTGACGACAACGGCCGTATCGATAACCGTGGCACGCCGGACAGTCACGGCGAAACCGATCCGCTGCTGATGCTGGACCTGCGTTACACCCTGGCCGACAGCCGCACCCAGTTTGTACTGGGTAACCAGGTGCACGATGCACTGCGTCTGGATTACACCCAGCAGCTGGGCGTGCGCCAGGAAATCGGCAACAACGGTATCGTGTCTGCCGGCCTGGTATTCAGCGGCTTCGGCAGCAAGGATGTATGGGCCAACCCGTATGCACTGAACAGCGAGCGCGAAGAGACCAAGCGCAAGTCGACTGGCATGCGTCTGGGTTGGGAAGGTATCTTGGGCAGCAACTTCAGCGCCGACATTACCCGCCGCAAGGTCGAGCTGGATGACGAGAACAGCATTAATGGAACCGATCTGAGCCGCGCAGAGGCAGCCCTGCTGGACCGTAACGGCAACACCACCCGCTTCAACCTGTCCTACGATTGGGAATTCGCGCCGGGCCACTTCCTGGCTCCGGGTATCGTGCTGGGCAAGCATGACCTAGACGGTCGCGCCATGAGCAACGACTCCACCGGCTTCAAGCTGGACTACGGCTACAACGTTGGTCTCTACACCATGACCGCTAACCTGTATCTGGGCGAGCAGAAGTACGATGCAGTCAACCCGCTGTTCGGCAAGAAGGCAGACAGCAGCGATTTCGTGATCGGTGCCAACCTGCTGCGTCACCAGCTGTTTGGTTACAAGAACGTAAGCGGCTTCGTCAATGCCGCCTACGGCAAGTCCGATTCCGACATCAACTTCTACGATGCCGAAGTCAAGCGCATCGGCGCAGGCGTGATGTACAAGTTCTGATCGCGATTGCGTTCAGCCGCAAACCGGAGCCATGGGCTCCGGTTTTTTTATGGTTATTTCCCACACAAGTTGCTGCTTGCTGCAGCCGCCTCAGCTTGCCTGCAGCAATGGTGCCTGGCCGAAATAGCCAAGCTGGGCCAGCACGGCGGCAAAGCCGGCGGCCAGTGACGGCGTACGCAGGATGGGCGCGGCCGGTAAGCCCAGCAGGCTGATGCGCCGCCCCAGATGTTGCGAGCGTTTGAGCGCAGCGTCCGGGCGGATCTCGCTGTTGGAGAGCGGGTGGCCATCTTCGGTGAGCCAGGCCAGCGTATCCGGCGCCGCTGCCAGCGGGGAGGCGCAACCTTCGGCATAGGCGATCAGGTTCTCGTTGACGGCCAGTACATGCACAAGGGTGCCGTCGTCCGTGGTCAGGGTAACCTGCAAGCGGTCAAAGCCACCGCTCTCGTTAACGGTGACTGCGCTGACCTCGCCCTGGGCCAGTATGACCACTTGGCCATCCAGTGCCTTGCTGACCGCCGCCACTGCGTCGCCGCCTTCGAGCTGGACGCGCTTGAGCGCCGCACCGATGCGCAAGGCGCGACTGGTACTGCCCATCACCGAGGCCTCCGACAGTTGTGCCGGCGTCAGTGCCCAGGTCGAGAAAGCACCCACGCTGCCGAACAGGCTGTAGCCGCTGTCATCGGTTGCCGTCAGGTTGGCACGGACCAGGCTGTCGGTCTGGCTGGCGCTGGGAGCTGACAGGGTAATGCTGATGCCGTCTGAACCATCGGCCGGCTGGTTGGCCAGTAGCAAAGGGGAGGGCGGCGTGGCCAGGTTGAACGCGGCGAGGTTAAGGGTCGGCAGGGCGCGGCCGGCGCTGTCGGCATCCACCAGTGGCAGGCCGGTTTGTGCCGCCACCACGGCCGGGATCAGGCTGTTCATGGTGCCGACTTCTGCCGGCAGTACTGCACCCGGAGTCTGCGCCAGCAAGCTGGCGTAACGCTGGAATGCTCGCAGCGGGGCGCGGGTGAAGTCGCCGGACTGGGTCGCGGCATTCGGCGCGCCTATGCCGGCAACGGCGGCGGCTACGATGCCAGTTGGCAAGTCGTCGACGCCGATCAGGGTGACGGGCTGGCTTTGCGCGCGTAAATAGTCGAGTAGCGGGGCCGCGCCGGCCAGTGGGCCGCCACCGCCGCCGCCAAGCAGGCAGGCGCCGATGGCGAGGTGTTCGAACTCGGCGGGGCCCAGGGTTTTGAGTGTCATTGTTGTGTCCTCCAGTTTTTTTATCGAAATTACATTCAATTTGCATTGAATGATGGCAAAATAAATCTTTTAAGCATGCTTGGGACATCGTGTCGCCTTCTGTCTCGTCTACCCCCGCTACGTCTGCCGGCTGGATTCGGGTTCTGCGCCGTCGCTTTCCCGCGTTTGAGAGCCTGTGGCAAGAGTTTCCGGACAATGTCTTCCTGATCGCTTGCGATAGGGACGGCGACTTCGTGCTCGCGGACTGCAACCCGGCGCAGCAGGCCTTTATTGGCCTGCCGGCCTCGGCAACGCAGGGGCGCGCGGTGCATGAGTTGGTGGCTGGCCCTTACCGTGAGACGGTGCTCGAGCGCTACCGGCAATGCGTGGCGACCGGCAGGCCGTTGACCTACGAGGAAAGCGGGACGGTCGAGGGCAGCGACGCGGTGCACTACTGGATGACATTGCTGGTGCCTGCCCACGGCCCCGACGGGCGGGTAGAGTTCATTCTGGGGATCAGCCGCGATGTGACCGCCTTGCATCAGGCAGAGGAAGTGTTGCGTCACGCCAACGAAGAGCTGGAGCACAGGGTGGCGATGCGTACCGCCGAACTGGAAGAGGCCAACGCCCGCCTGCGCCAGATAGCGATGTACGACGCGTTAACCGGCGTTTTCGCGCGTGCGCATTTCTTCGAGCAGGGCCGGGACGCATTCCGGCAGGCGCTCGAGCGTGATGAGCCGTTATCGGTGCTGATGCTGGATATCGACCACTTCAAGCGTATCAACGACCGTTGGGGGCATGCCGCAGGGGATGGGGTGTTGCGCCTAGTAGGGGCGCGGTTGCAGGCAGTGTTTGGTCGCACCAATCTTGTCGGGCGTTGTGGCGGCGAGGAGTTCGCCGTTGTCCTGCCCCAGCAGCAGCTTGCCAAGGCATGCTGGTTTGCCCAGCAGGTGTGCGAGGAGATCCGTTCGTACGCGTTTATTTGGCAGGATGAGCGCATTCCCTGCTCGATCAGCGTGGGCGTCGCCGAGCGCTCGCCAGATGACTATAGTCTGGAGGCCCTGCTGCACCGCGCCGACCTCGCGCTATTGCAGGCCAAGGCGGGCGGGCGCGATGGTTACCGGCAATCCGCTAGCGAACATGAGCAGGTTGGCGCAAATGGCGCAGCGAGGGACGTGAGTACGGCCTGAGTTCTCATGGGCATCGTTTTGAGTCGATACCCTTTCCACCGGCCCGGCAGGCGACGCTTGCCGGGCCGCTGTTTGTTGCGCCCATCGGCGCTTTAAGAGGAGAAGTTGGCGCTAAAGGCGGCTTCGTCTTCCAGGCAACGCAGGTCCAGCCATAGCCGCCCGTCGCCGATGCGGCCTATCACCGGGTGCGGCAGTGTGCGCCAGGTATTGCTAAGCGCCAGCAGCGTGCCGCCCTTGCCGTCGCGCGGGGTAAGCGTCAGCGCGACGCTTGGCAGCCGGTCTACCGGTAGCGAACCGCTGCCGATTTGCGATGCACAGTCTTCTATCTTCACTTCAAAACCCGCACCCGCTGCTGCCTGCACCACAGGCTGCAGGCGCTGGGCGGCTTCGCGGATGGCGTGTGGCGTGCGGGTGAGCAGGCGCAGCGTCGGCAGTTTGTCCCGCAGCAGATCGGGTTGCAGATACAGGCGCAGAGTCGCTTCCAGCGCGGCCAGTGTCAGCTTGTCGCAGCGCAGTGCGCGCTTGAGCGGGTGTGCCTGGATACGGTCGATCAGTGCCTTGCTGCCGGCGATAATGCCGGCCTGAGGTCCGCCCAACAGTTTGTCGCCGGAGAAGGTGACGATATCGACGCCAGCAGCCAGCATCGCCTGCGGCATCGGCTCGGCCGGCAGGCCGTATGCGGCAAGATCGATCAGTGCGCCGGCGCCCAGGTCGGTAACCACGGGCAGGCCATGTTCGCGCGCCAGCGGCACCAGTTCGGCTTCACTGACACTCTTGGTAAACCCTTCGATCGCGTAATTGCTGGTGTGCACCTTCATCAATAGCGCGGTCTGGGCGCCGATGGCCGCGGCGTAGTCCTTCAAATGGGTGCGGTTGGTGGCACCGACTTCGGCCAGGATGCAGCCGGCCTGACGCATCACGTCCGGCATGCGAAATGCACCACCGATCTCGACCAGCTCGCCGCGCGATACGATCACCTCGCGCCCGGCGCCCAGCGCCGACAGGGTGATCAGCACTGCCGCCGCATTATTGTTGACCACGCACGCCGCCTCGGCGCCGGTCAGCTCGCGGATCAGTTCGCTCACCGCCGTGTCGCGGTGGCCGCGGCCGGCGCCGTCCAGATCGTATTCCAGCGTGACCGCACCGCGCATGGCGGCGCTCACTGCTGCCACCGCCGCTTCGGCCTGGATTGCGCGCCCCAAGTTGGTGTGCAGCACGGTGCCGGTCAGGTTGAATACCGGGCGCAGCGCCACTTGTTGCCGGGCTTCCAGCTTGCTTGCGATATGGGCGGCGAGCCTGGCTTGCGAGCTGGCCCAGTCGGGCAAGGCGGCATGTGCCGCGATATGGGTGCGGGCGGCATCCAGTTGGGCGCGTGCGCACTGGGCTAGTGCATGGCGGCCGTGCCGCTTGGCCAGTGGCGCACATTCAGCGCTGGAAAGCAGGCGGTCCATGCCGGGTAAGGCCGCGTAGAAAGTACGAGTATCCATGGGTCAGCTCAGATCGATGAGCCAGAAAACCGGCATCAACAGGAAAAGAATGATCAAAAAGGCGAGTGCGGCATGAAAGAACAGCCAGAGTAGCGGTGCCAGCGTCAGTGTCCATAGCTTTTCGCGCAAGGGGCGAAGTGCAAGGCGGCGCGCGGCGCGTACGCGTAATGGGCGGTTTTGCATCAACCGCCAGCCTGAACGCATAAAGCTGCCCAGATTGAAGCGGGGCTTGGGGTGTGGCATGTCCGTATGCATGAAGTCGGGCAGGGAAGTCTTGACGGTAAAGGGTCGAGGATGCAGTGCCGGCGCCTTGCTGTCCAGTCTTGCGCATGGCTAGACGGGGGCTCGCGTATAATCGGCGCATGGATACCTTGCACCCGTTTTCCCGGCTGACGCCGGACTTCATCCTCGACGCGGTCGAGAGCACAGGCCTGCGTGCCAGCGGCAGCCTGATGGCGCTTAATAGCTACGAGAACCGCGTCTATCAGATCGGTATCGAGGACGCGCCGCCCTTGATCGCCAAATTCTACCGCCCCGGGCGCTGGAGCCGGGCGCAGACGCTGGAAGAACATGCGTTTTCGCTGGAGCTGGCCGAACGCGAGCTGCCTGTGGTGCCGCCGCTGCTGTTTGATGGCCAGAGCCTGCTGTCGTGGCAGGGCTTTGATTTTGCCCTGTTCGAGCGCCGTGGCGGGCGCACGCCCGAGCTGGGTGACCCCGAGGTGCTGGAGTGGATGGGGCGTTTTCTTGGTCGCATCCATGCGGTGGGTGCGATTGCGCCGTATGTGGAGCGCCCGGCGCTGGATGCAAACAGCTTCGGTCACGAGCCGGTGGATTTTCTGCTGCATAGCACCCTGCTGCCGGCTGAGCTGCTGACGCCGTGGCGCACGGTGGCCGAGCAGTGCCTGCAAGGCATCGAGGCGGCGTATGCGCGCGCCGGGCAGGTGGCGATGATACGCGTGCATGGTGACTGTCACGCCGGCAACCTGATGTGGACAGACGCCGGCCCGCATTTTGTTGATCTGGACGACAGCCGCATGGCACCGGCAGTGCAAGATTTGTGGATGCTACTATCTGGTGAGCGCGCCGAACAGAGCCGGCAGCTGGCCGATGTTCTGGCTGGCTACGAAGATTTTTGCGAATTCGACAGCCGCGAACTGCATCTGATCGAGGCGCTGCGCACCTTGCGCCTGCTGCACTACTCGGCATGGCTGGCGCGCCGCGTGGACGACCCTGCATTTCATACCGCGTTTTCCTGGTTCAATACCCAGCGCTACTGGGAAGAGCAGATTCTCACCTTGCGTGAGCAAGTGGCTCTGCTGTCCGAGCCGCCGCTGTGGCCGGTATAGATGGTCGCATTAGCGAAGCATGAGTGAGTCAAGTAAGGCAAAGCCGCAGCTTATTGCAAGACCCGCCCAGCCATGATGGCCGGGCGGGTCTTTTATCTTGTAGCTCAGGCATCAGGGCGCACCATGTTCGGGCTAAAAGGCATAGCGCAGGTTGAAGGTGGTGGCACTGACCTGGCCTTGATAACCGCCCACCTTGATTTTGGGTATATAGCCGACCTCCAGCGCAAGCCTGGGTGTGCCCACGGTGAACAGGGGCATGACCATCAGACCGTTGATGCCGGAGCCGTGCAGATAGCCACCCAGCAAGACTATGCCGGCCTCCCAGTCACCGCCAAGCGGCCATACCCGGCGCCAGCCACCTGCGGCAAAGGCGGCTGTTTTGGCGTATGAGTCCCGATATGCGCCGGCTCGGGCCAGCGTATGTCCGCCTGCCAGCATCTGCTCAAAGCCCCACTCCAGCCCACGCCCGGGATTGAAGTCATGCAGATCGCACTGGTAGCGTTGCCTGTCGCAGCTGCCATGGTGGGAAGCGCCGAAAATCAGCAGTGCCGGTTCGGCGGCAAGTGGCGCGGAAACCAGCCATAGTGGCAGGATGAAATTCAGGCTGGTGGGTTTCATCGGGTTTGCCCTGTGGATACGTGTGTTGCACGACATGCTTGTCAGCATAGATGATGCCTTGGCGAATTATCCGCTTGAAATTTAAAGGCTTATTCCCACCTGCTAGTCAATAAGATCCACCCAGGAGAGCATGATGCGATTTGACAAACTGACGACCAAGTTCCAGCAATCGCTGGCCGATGCGCAAAGTCTGGCGCTGGCGGGCGACAATGCGTATATCGAGCCGCAACATCTGTTGCTGGCCATGCTGGAGGATAGTGATGGCGGCATGTCCGGCTTGCTTTCACGCGCCGGCGTGAATGCAATGGGGCTGAAGACAGGCTTGCAGCAGGCGCTGGAGCGGCTGCCCAAGGTGCAAGGCAGCGATGGCGAGATTACGGTATCGCGCGACCTGAACAAGCTGCTCAACCTGACCGACAAGGCCGCGATGCAGCGTGGTGACGAATATATTGCCAGCGAGATGTTCTTGCTGGCGCTGCTGGAAGACAAGGGTGAAACCGGCAAGCTGCTCAAGCAATATGGTGCGACGCCGGCGGCGGTGAATGCGGCGATTTCGGCGCTGCGCGGTGGCGAGAATGTGGCAAGCCAGGAGGCGGAAGGGCAGCGCGAGGCGCTGAAGAAATACACGCTGGATCTGACCGAGCGTGCGCGCGCCGGCAAGCTGGACCCGGTTATCGGCCGTGATGACGAAATCCGCCGTGCGATTCAGGTCTTGCTGCGCCGGACCAAGAATAATCCGGTGCTGATCGGTGAACCGGGGGTGGGCAAGACCGCCATTGTGGAAGGTCTGGCGCAGCGTATCGTCAATGGCGAGGTGCCGGACAGCCTGCGCGGCAAGAAACTTTTGGTGCTGGATCTGGCCAGTCTGCTCGCCGGTGCCAAGTTCCGCGGCGAATTTGAAGAGCGGCTAAAAGCGGTGCTGACCGATCTGGCCAAAGATGAAGGCAACACCATTGTCTTTATCGACGAGATCCACACGCTGGTCGGCGCGGGCAAGGCCGAGGGCGCGATGGATGCCGGCAATATGCTCAAGCCCGCGCTGGCGCGTGGCGAGCTGCACTGCATGGGCGCGACTACGCTGGACGAATACCGCAAATACATAGAGAAAGATGCCGCACTGGAGCGCCGTTTCCAGAAGGTGCTGGTGGACGAGCCTAGCGTGGAAGACACCATCGCCATCTTGCGCGGCTTGAAAGAGAAATACGAAATCCACCACGGGGTCGATATTACCGATCCGGCCATTGTGGCGGCGGCGGAGTTGTCGCACCGCTATCTCACTGACCGCTTCTTGCCGGACAAGGCGATCGACCTGATTGACGAGGCGGCCAGCCGGATCAAGATGGAGCTGGACTCCAAACCGGAAGAAATGGACAAGATGGATAGACGCCTGATCCAGCTTAAGATCGAGCGCGAGGCGGTCAAGCGCGAGAGCGATGAGGCTTCGCAGCGCCGTCTGGCGCTGATTGAAGAGGAGATTGCGCGCCTGTCCAAGGATTATTCCGATCTGGAGGAGATCTGGAAGGCAGAGAAAGCCTCGCAGCAGGGCAGCCAGAGCATCAAGGAAGAAATCGACAAACTCAAAAACGAGATGGAAGAGCTGAAGCGCAAGGGCGACTGGCAGAAGCTGGCCGAGCTGCAATACG
>NZ_RJTZ01000055.1:0-20891 GCF_024343515.1 Aquitalea sp. S1-19
TTAATATTTTTGGGGTGGATAATGGGGCTCGAACCCACGACAACCGGAATCACAATCCGGGACTCTACCAACTGAGCTATATCCACCACCGTAAAACTGTGGTGCGCCCGACAGGAATCGAACCTGTAACCCCCGACTTAGAAGGTCGGTGCTCTATCCGGTTGAGCTACGGGCGCAAGTCTATCTGTCAGGTACTGCGTGTTCTTGTGGTCGGAGTACAAGGATTCGAACCTTGGACCCCCTGGTCCCAAACCAGGTGCGCTACCGGGCTGCGCCACACTCCGCCAACTGAGGAGCAAACTATACTGGCTAGCCTTTGCACTGTCAATACCCATTGAGAAAGAGGGCGTAATAATGCGAAAATGCCATTTTGATCCTGCTCCCTCCTCTAGGAATACCACGCATGTCGGCACAACTCATTGATGGCAAGGCAGTCGCAGAAACGCTGATCACTCAAGTACGCGAGGGTGTAGACGCACGCCTGGCCGCAGGCAAGCGCGCACCCGCGCTCGCCGTCATCCTGATCGGCGACGACCCGGCCTCCGGCGTTTATGTACGCAATAAAAAGCGTAGCTGCGAAAAAGCCGGCATCCGCTCGCTGGCATGGGATCTGCCGGCCAGCACCACACAGGATGAACTGCTGGCTATCATCGACCAGCTCAACGCCGACGACAGCGTAGACGGCATTCTGGTGCAGCTACCACTGCCCAAGCATATCGAGCCACAAGCCGTAATCGAGCGCATCGACCCGAAAAAGGATGTAGACGGCTTTCATCCTTACAATATGGGCCGCCTGGCGATCAAGATGCCGTTGCTGCGCCCCTGCACGCCTCGCGGCGTGATGACGCTGCTTGAGTCTTACGGCATCGACCCTAAGGGTAAAAAAGCCGTGATCGTTGGCGCTTCCAACATCGTTGGCCGTCCGCAAGCACTGGAAATGCTGTTGGCACGCGCAACCGTCACCGTCTGCCATAGCGCAACGGCCGATCTGGCAGCCGAGGTCGCTGCAGCAGATATCGTGGTCGCAGCGGTAGGCAAGCCCAATTTCGTCAAGGGAGAATGGATCAAGCCGGGTGCAGTCGTTATCGATGTCGGTATCAACCGACTGGAGAATGGCTCGCTATGCGGCGATGTCGAATTTGACAGCGCCCGTGAACGCGCAGCCTTTATTACCCCGGTTCCCGGTGGCGTCGGCCCGATGACTATCGCAACCCTGTTGCAGAACACGCTGGATTCGGCCAATCTGCACGCCTGAGCTCGTTCGCCCCAAGCACGCCACAGCTCAGGCTGTGGCGTTTTGCATGGGTTTTATGCATATGAAAGAGAAGCATGAGTCAAAACAAACCCTCGGCCACCTTGCTGGTCAGCTGCCCGGACAATAAAGGTCTGGTTGCCGCCATTGCCAATTTTCTGATGACCTACAACGCCAATATCATGCATGCAGACCAGCACCAGGATGAAAGCGAAAACCTGTTCCTGATGCGCATCCAGTGGGAACTGGAAGGCTTTACCCTGCCGATGGAAAGCTTCGAGGCGGCATTCGCGCCGATTGCCGCCCTGCACAATATGAAGTGGCACACGTCGCTGTCGACACAGAAACCGAAGATGGCGATCTTTGTCTCCAAATATGAACACTGCCTGGTGGATCTGTTGCACCGCTGGCGCATCGGCGAGCTGGGCTGCGATATTCCGCTGGTGATTTCCAACCATGAAGACTGCCGCCGCATCGTCGAGTTCAACGGTATTCCTTTCCATGTCGTACCGGTAACCAAAGAGAACAAGGCCGAGGCCGAAGCCGAGCAATGGCGCCTACTGCAGGAGGCAGGCACTGACTTTATCGTGCTGGCGCGCTATATGCAGGTGCTGTCGGAGAAGTTCGTCGAGCGCTATCCGGACCGCGTAATCAACATCCACCACAGTTTCCTGCCGGCTTTCGATGGCGCCAAACCCTACCACCGCGCCTTTGCCCGTGGCGTAAAGCTGATCGGCGCCACCAGCCACTATGTAACGCAAGAGCTGGACGAGGGCCCGATCATCGAGCAGGAAGTCACCCGCATCTCGCATCGCGACAATGTCGAGGATCTGGTGCAAAAGGGCCGCGATCTGGAGAAGGTGGTGCTGTCGCGCGCGGTGCGCTGGCATATCGACAACCGGGTACTGTCCTACAGCAATAAGACCGTGGTGTTCGACTGAGATGGATAAACTGATTCACGATGCCCTCGACCTGATGCGCTGGCGCGTACGCGAAGCGGCGCACTATCAGTACCCGACGTGGCAGCTCGTCGCAACATTGCTGTTGCTGGGCATGATCGCAGCAGCCGGCGCGGACAGCGTCGGTGGCGACATCGCTGGCAAACTGCTGTTTTTCACCGTGTTCGGTGCCATGGAAACCCTGCTGATGGCGCAGTTCATGCAGTGGTGGCTGCGTCTGGCCAAAGCACCGGTCGAGACACCCTTGTTCAGCCTGCTACTGGTAGCAGGGCTGGTTCAGGTTTTGACACCGCTGACCAGCTGGTTACCGACGGATGTGGCCGAGATCGCGACGATAGCCATCGCCTTTTATGGGGTGACGGTAATGCTGCATGCACTGGCAGCCGTCTCGGGAGCCAGTCGTATGCGGGTACTAGGCGGGATTCTGCTGTTTTCACCGCTGGCAGCCATGCTGATGGTGTTTGCGTTTTCAACCGGCAGCAATCTGGGGCTGATAGAACTGCCTAGCGAAACGCAGATAAGCAATAGCCAGCCGGCTCAAGCCACACCTGGCAGCGAGCACGACAGCCTGTACTAAGCCCCCCCAAGCCAGGGTCACAATAACAAAGGCGCACCCGGTATACTGGCGTGCGCCTTTATTGCAGCTTCGCTGATATGTCGCCTAAAGAAACAGACGACAGGCAAGCTAGGGCGTCAATCAACCTTGGCGATATAGCGCGCCAAAGCAAGAAAAGCCCGCACCGCCTCGCTCTTGACCCCCTCTTCCGCGCGCAATTTGGCATAGCGCCGCAAAATACCCCGCGTTTCAGTATGCAGGTCCAGTTCGGACTCCGGCGAGGAGACGACAGAAATACGGGCAATCTCGCCCTGCGGGCGCGCCGTCCCCTGACCTATGCACAGATAAACCTTATGTGCATTCTGAGCGGTAATATGGTCAAACAGATACAGCATGGAATTGACACGCAAACCCGTTTCTTCACGCAACTGTCTAAGCAGCGCCTGGGAGCGCAATTCGCCCCGTTCTGCCCGCCCTCCGGGCAAACAATAACGCCCACCCAGCACAGCCGTCACCAATACACCATCTGGCAATTCAACGATTGCAGTGGCCCGCCGTACCAAATCCGGCGACAAGGGCCGCTCCAATCTTACTTCTCTGGGTATTTGCATGTATCTCTTTATTAATCTACTAATATCAAAGCCGTAGCGTACTACAGCCTTTTTCCCAAACATCGATTGTATACACGACTGGCCATGCTCGCCAGTACTCAGGCAACGTAAAACATGACCGAAACAAACTGGCACGCGCTGCCAGCCAGAACAAACAGATGCCAGATACCGTGGCCGTGACGGATTTTTTCATCGTTCAAAAACCAGTAAATCCCCACGCTGTAAAACACGCCACCCAAGGCCAGCCAGAACAAGCCTGCCGCAGGCAATGCCGCCATCAATGGCTTGATGGCAATCAGGATCAGCCAGCCCATCACCACATACAGGATCATGGACAATAGACGCGTACGCTTTCCCAGCGTCAATTCCTGCACAATGCCGAAAATAGCCAGCCCCCAACTCAGGAAAAACAGGGTCCAACCCCAAGGGCCACGCAAAGTAATCAGTGAAAACGGGGTATAACTACCGGCGATCAACAGGTAAATGGCGGAGTGGTCACACTTCTGCAAAATGGCTTTGGCCCGGCCTCGCGCACTGTGATACAGCGTAGAGACCAGATACAGCAAGACCAGGGACCCACCGTACAGCGAAAAGCTGAACAGCTTCCATGCATCGCCTTGCAAACTAGCCTCAAGCAACAAGGCCGCCAACGCGGTAATGGCAAACAAAGTACCAAACAGATGGGTAATGCCGTTAAAACGCTCACCATGATACATATCGATACTCCAGCGTCAGGCTTAGCCGACAGGCCTTCAATCAAGCCATGTGCCATAGACAAAGGGCGGGGAAACATCCCCGCCCTTTACATACAAGCCAGACTCAAACAAGCGCCGCCAGTACCGCATCGCGCACGGCTTCTACCTGCTGCGTGCCATCAATGCGTACATAGCGTGGCGCACTGGCATCACCGCTAGCGGCCATCTTCGAGTAAAAGTCGACCAGCACTTCAGTCTGCTCGTGATATACAGCCAGACGCTTCATCACGGTTTCGGCCTTGTCATCCTCACGCTGGATCAGCGCTTCACCGGTCTCGTCATCCTTGCCTTCCACCTTGGGCGGATTGTAGGTCACATGATAAGTGCGACCGGAAGACAGGTGTACGCGACGCCCAGACATACGGTCGATGATGTTCTGGTCTGGCACATCGATCTCGAGCACATAATCGATGGTCACGCCGGCATCACGCATCGCTTCAGCCTGAGGGGTCGTACGCGGAAAGCCGTCAAACATAAAGCCCTTGGCACAATCCGGCTCGGCAATGCGCTCCTTGACCAGACCGATAATGATGTCATCACGCACCAGACCGCCCGCGTCCATAATGGCCTTGGCTTCCAGGCCCAGCGGTGTGCCGGCCTTGACCGCCGCACGCAACATATCGCCGGTCGAAATCTGCGGAATACCAAACTTTTCCTTGATATAACCCGCCTGGGTTCCCTTGCCAGCGCCTGGCGCGCCCAACAGAATCAGTTTCATGCAAAACTCCCGTGAAATTATGAATCGATGCAAATTGTTGCGTTAAATATATGGCGTACCCGTTCCAGATCTTCCGGGGTATCCACACCGGCAGCCGGTGCCTCCGCTACGGTCTCCACCATAATGGGGTAGCCGTGCCAGAGTACGCGCAACTGCTCCAGCGCTTCGAAAACCTCTGGTGCGGCCGGTGCCAGCGATGAATAGGTAGAAAGAAAGCCGGCCTGATAGGCGTACATACCGATATGCCGCAAAACCGGTAAACCTTGCGGCAAAATGCTTGCATCGTGTGCAAACGCATCGCGGGCATAAGGAATGGGCGCACGGCTGAAATAAAGTGCGCGCCCAGCGTGATCAAGCACCACCTTGACCACGTTAGGATTAAACATTTCGGCCGCATCGTGAATAGGATGCGCTACCGTCGCCATGGGCACGCCGGAACTGGCCATCAGGCCGGCCAGACGGTCGATCAGCAGCGGATCAATCAGCGGTTCGTCCCCTTGCACATTGACCACGATCTCATCGTCGGCAAGAGCGAGATTGACGACTACCTCAGCCAGACGGTCGCTGCCACTGGCGTGATCGGCACGCGTCATCACCGACTCGATACCATGCAGCGTACAAGAAGCCACAATATCAGCGTGATCCGTTGCCACAATAACACGACTGGCAGCACTGAGCGCCGCGCGCTCGGCCACCCGCACCACCATGGGCTTGCCGGCTATATCCGCCAGAGGCTTTCCCGGCAGCCGGCTTGAAGCCATTCGCGCCGGAATCACCACGACAAAACCGCTCATTTCACCTCTTCCTCGGGCGGCAACTCACGCGCCTCGGACTCCAGCATCATGGGGATGCCATCCGTAATGGGGAAGGCCAGCCGGTCAGGCTTGCAGATCAGCTCCTGCGCCACCTTGTCGTATACCAAAGGCCCTTTGCACAAGGGGCACACCAGAATTTCCAGAAATTTTGCGTCCATTACCGTCTCTTTAATTGAACGATGATCCAGTCGGCCAAATCAGGCGCAAGCCGCGCGGCGACTGGCAGCGCCCATAGTCTAGCATGATTGATGCACTGCAACTTTACCGCATCCTTGGTCGTCACCAGTACCGCATCAGCATCATCCGGCACATCTTCAGCACTGAAGATGTGGTGATCGGGGAAAGCAATATTGCGCTGCGTGACAATACCCTGCCCAGCCAAGGTTGCAAAGAAGCGTTGCGGGTGGCCGATACCGGCCAAGGCAACCAAACGCTGCCCGGCAAAATCGGCTGCGGCGCGCGTTTGAGCTGGATCGGCCAGCGAAACAAAACGCCCCGGCTCGAGTGTCATGGCAAAAACAGGCAAGCCAGGTGGCAGATCAGGAAAAGCAGCAGCGCGCTCGCCATTAACCACTAGCGCATTGACACAAGCCAGGCGCGACAGGGGTTCGCGCAAGGGACCCGCAGGCAATAAGCGCCCATTGCCGACACCACGCGCGCCATCCATCACCACGATTTCCAGCGCACGCCCCAAGCGGTAATGCTGCAGACCATCATCAGACAGAATCAGATCCAGATCCGGCCTCGCCTGCAGCAAGCAGCGCCCAGCTGCCACACGATCCCGCCCAACCACCACCGGTACGCCGGACGCGGCAAACAGCAGCGGCTCATCACCCACTTCATCGGCACGACTCGCTTCGTCCAGCAGCGTCGGTACGGCATGGCTACCACCATAACCGCGACTGATCACGCCTACGCGCAAGCCGCGTGCCTGCAAGGAAGCGATCAGCGACAAGGCCAATGGCGTCTTGCCGACCCCCCCCACATTGATATTGCCGACCACCACAACCGGCACGGATAAATACTGCGTTTTACAAAGTCCGGACTTGAATACCCAACGCCGCACACCGCTCAGTAAAGCAAACAAGCACGCTAACGGAGCCAGCAACAAACTCAAGCAGAGGCGTGGCGCATACCAGTGTTTTTCTATGCTATTCACGACGCCCGCTCATGGTGTCTCGCTACGCGTGGCGAATGTCAACTGCGTCAATCCGGCTACACGCGCAGCCTCCATCACCCTCACCACCGCCTGATGCTGGGCACGGGCGTCTGCACTGATCACCACCACCGGATCCTTGCGCCCGATAGCCTCCAGCTTGAGTGCTTCGGCCAGTTGCTCGACCGATGGTTTTGCCAGGCGCGTCTTGCCCACCACAGTCTCACCTTCGGCACTGACCAGTACATCCAGCTCGGACGGCTTGACTTCGGCCATGCCTGCCTCAGCCGAAGGCAAATTAATTTCTATTTCCGAATAGCGGGAATAAGTCGTCGTCACCATCAAAAAAATCAGGATAACCAGCAACAGGTCGATCAGCGGAATAAAATTGATTTCGGGCTCTTCCCTATGCCGCCCACGACGAAAGTTCATGTTTTATCCTTGGCGCCCGTTACGCACGCCCTGAACGGCTTCAACCAGACGAATGGCCTGCGCCTCCATCTCGACCAGCAAGCTGTCGATTTTTGCCCGGAAATGACGGTAAAACATCATACTGGGAATAGCGACAATCAAGCCAAATGCGGTATTGTAAAGCGCGACCGAAATACCATGTGCCAACGCCTGAGGGTTAGTGCCGCTTGGCGATTGAGAGCCGAAAATTTCAATCATCCCGATAACGGTACCCAATAGCCCGAGCAGCGGTGCCATCGCAGCAATCGTTCCCAGCGTGGTGAGATAACGCTCCAGTTTATGACCGACGAGGCGCCCCTCATCTTCTATCGCTTCTTTCATGACCTCGCGCGAACTGGCAGCATTACGCAAACCGGCCGACAATACGCGCCCCAAGGGCGAATGTGCGGCCAGTTGCTCGACAAGTTTGCCGCCTGCACCGGCCAGGTGATAAGCCTGAATTGCATCATCAACCAGATTGGGAGGCGCAACGAGTCGCCCCCTCAGGGAGTACAAGCGCTCAAGAATGATTGCCACCGATACGACGGACGCCAAAATAATGGTCCAGATCGGCCAACCTGCCGCTTGAATGATCGACCACACCAGCATTCTCCCTCGGTTTGTAGACGCTAAACTGTATCGGTGAAACAGGCCGACCGCAAGCTGCAAGCCGCAATCTCACAAGCATAAGCAAAGACAGTCGAGAGCTGCTCCACGCCTGAAAAAATGAGTGAGAGCCTTGCCCCGACAGATAATCCACAGCAACTGTGGGTAGTTCTGTGGAAAAGAATGGGAAAATACACATTAAAGACTAAACAATAAGACCTTACCCGCTTTGCTCACAAAATAAACAACTTCGCTTAATTTTTGTAAAAATCACTTATTAAAGCCAAAAAACGCAAAACCAGCACCGTCAGAGCATAGATATCTATATACACCTACCCGTGGACGATTTGACCAAGCATGCTTTTTACGACTCAAACTCAAGATGTCATTAGTGTAACCGCCCTCAACCGCATGGCGCGTAATCTGCTGGAAAACGGCATTCCTTCACTATGGGTAAGCGGCGAGATATCCAACCTCACCCTGGCCGCGTCAGGACACGCTTATTTCTCGCTTAAAGATGCTGGTGCCCAAGTCCGCTGCGTCATGTTTCGCCAACGGGTCAGACAGCTCGACTTTATTCCGCGAGAGGGCATGCAGGTCGAACTCCTCGGTTCGGTCACCTTATACGAGGCACGCGGCGACTATCAGATCGCGGCGGAAAACATGCGCGAGGCCGGGCTGGGGCGCTTATACGAAGCTTATGAAAAGCTGAAAAAACGCCTGGCAGCAGCGGGGCTGTTTGCCGAAGCGCGCAAACGCCCCCTCCCCCCCCATCCGCGCGCCATCGGCATCGTGACCTCTCCTGCGGCAGCAGCCCTGCGTGATGTAGTAACGACGCTGGCGCGACGCATGCCGAACATCCCCATCATCCTCTACCCATCTCCGGTACAGGGTAATGATGCGGCACAGCATATTGCTCACGCCATTCGCAGCGCCAGCAAGCGGCATGAAGTCGATGTATTGATCGTCTGCCGCGGAGGCGGCAGCATAGAAGACTTGTGGTCATTTAATGAAGAGCTGGTCGCACGCGCCATTGCTGCTTGCCCAGTCCCCGTGGTCAGCGGGGTCGGCCATGAAACCGACTTCACCATCTGTGACTTTGTTGCAGATCGCCGTGCTCCGACCCCGACGGCAGCAGCCGAGCTCGTATCTCCTAGCCGTGACGCCATGCTGCAGCAACTGGAACGGGGAAAACGCGGACTGGAGCGGGCATTAGCCCGCCTGATCATAGATAAAGGGCAGCGCCTTGATTACCTCGCCAACCGGCTGTCACACCCCGGTGAACGACTGGCACGGCAACAACAGGAACTGTCACGCGCCCGCATCCGCCTCGAGGCGCTAATCAAAAACCAGCTCAGACAAGACAACCGGCAACTGGCAAACGCCAGCGCACGACTGGGACTGCTGCGCCCGGCCCCCGAGCAGGCCGCACGCACACTGCAACAACTGGCGCTCAGGCTTGCTCGCGCCAGTGAACACATGCACACCTCGCGCAGCATGACCTTATTGCGACTGGAAACGGCGCTCTCGGCCATGAATCCGGAAGCGGTACTTGCCCGTGGCTATGCCATCGTGCAAAACGCACAAGGCAAGGCGATCAAGTCGCCAAGCGAACTGGGCAATGGTGAGCGCGTGCACTTGCAACTGGCAGAAGGTGAGGTCGATGCAAAGATCAGCCTGCCGCACGGCACGCAAACGCAGCTGCCGTTTTAACGAAAGGAAGGCATGATTCGAACCCACGAATCATGCCGCTTGCAGTCATGCGACAAACAGCAAACGGCATGATCAAACTGTGCTTTGACTATTTTTAGCGCGTCAGACGGGCTTAATCGCCAAAACCACAGAAAACTTCGCGCATCATTTTAAGCACCTCCAGCGTACGGATATCCCCGACCCGGTAATACACACGGTTGGCGTCCTTGCGCGTGCGCAAAACGCCCTTGTCGCGCATGATGGCCAAATGCTGGGAAATATTACTCTGCGAGGTCCCGACTTTTTCCACGATATCCTGGACACTTACCTCCTGATCCTCGAGGACAGAGATAATTTTCAGTCGCAAAGGATGCGACATAGCCTTCATCGCGCGGGACGTCTGCTCAATCTGATCGTCATTAAACAACAAGGCACTACTCCTGAGTAGGTATTTTTTATAATTAGCGTGGTTTTATGATTACAATAATACCTACAACTGCCTTCAGCATCAAGAAGCCCTAATATTCTGAACGTATATAAAAAATGCACGCACTGACTCCCGTACTCCTGCTTATCCTTGATGGCTTCGGTGAACGCGCCGAAAGAGACAACAATGCCATCCTGAATGCACGCACTCCAAACCTTGATCGCCTGCGTATCCTTTACGCCAGCGGCGCCATTGAAGCATCCGAAGGTTATGTCGGCCTGCCCGGCGGACAGTTCGGCAATTCGGAAGTCGGACACCTGAATATTGGTGCGGGACGCATCGTACAGCAGGATATCAGCCGCATAGACAGCGATATAGAAAACGGGGTTTTTGCCAGCAATACAACGCTTAAAACGGCCTTCGACAAAAGCCAAGACCACACTCTGCATATTCTGGGCTTGTTATCGGATGGCGGCGTCCACAGCCATGAGGCGCAAATTCATGCCGTAATCCGGGCAGCAGAAGCTGCCGGCATCAAGAAAATTTTATTACATGCATTTCTTGATGGCCGGGATACGCCACCACGCAGCGCCGAAACCTATCTGCGGCGTTTACACCATGTTCTAGCCGAATGCCCGCACACAAAACTAGCCACCGTTTGCGGGCGTTACTGGGGCATGGACCGGGACAAACGCTGGGAGCGGGTCGAACCGGCTTACCGGCTGATCGTGGACGGCCAGGCTGAACATCAGGCTGCGGATGGTTTCACTGCGCTTGCCAACGCCTATGCACGCGGCGAAAACGACGAGTTTGTTGGTGCCACCGTAATTGGCGAACCGCAAACCATTGCAGATGGTGATGTTGTCCTGTTTATGAATTTCCGCGCCGACCGCGCCCGCCAATTCAGCAGCGCACTGACCGACCCGGCGTTTGACGGCTTTACTGCCCGCCAGCCCAAACTCGCATATTTCGCCACGCTGACCAGTTATGGCGAGGCCTACCCCAACCCGGTACTCTATGCACCGCAAACCTTGCGCAACGGCTTTGGCGAATATCTGTCCAGCCTGGGACTGACCCAGCTGCGTATTGCAGAAACCGAAAAATATCCGCATGTAACCTACTTCTTCAATGGTGGAGAAGAGGCGGTTTATCCCGGGGAAGAGCGTATTCTGGTACCCTCGCCCAAGGTCGCAACTTACGACTTGCAGCCAGAAATGAATGCCCCCGAAGTGGCCCGCCATATTGTCGAGGCCATTGCCTCGGGGCGCTTCAATGCCATCATTTGCAACTTTGCCAATGGCGACATGGTCGGACATAGCGGCAATTTCGATGCAGCAATCAAGGCCGTCGAAGCGCTGGACAGTTGCGTAGGCCTATGCGTGGATGCCATGCTGGCGGCAGGTGGCGAGGTGCTGATCACCGCTGACCACGGCAATTGCGAGCAGATGCATGATGTCTCGCATGACCAGCCGCACACCCAGCACACGCTAAACCGCGTTCCCTTCATCTACATCGGGCGTAAGGCAGAAATTCGCACAGGTGGCTCGCTGCGCGATATTGCACCCTCGCTGCTGGCAATGATGGGGCTGCCCCAACCTGCCGAAATGACCGGCCAATCATTGATCGAATTCAAGTGAAACTCTGGGTATTACTGTTGTTACTTTCCGGCGCGGCACAGGCTGCGCCGGACCAACCTCCTGCTGTTGCGCCGCACCAGCAGGATTTGTCGTCTGTACGCAAGGAAATCAGCACCCTGAAAAAGGATATTGCGCAAAAGGAAGCTATCCGCAAGGAGGCGCAAAGCGCAATACGCGAGTCCGAACAGGCGCTGCAAGCCACACGACAGGCGCTCAACCAACTGGACAGCAAGCAGCAAATATCCAGTAAAAAACTGGCCGCCTTGCAAAGTCAGCTGCAAGACACTCACGATAATGCACTAGACCTGAAAAGCCGCATTGCCTCCATTTTGCAGCGTCAGCACCGTGGCGGTTCGCATGATGCGATGCGGCTGATGCTGAATCAGGCCGACCCCAACCAGAGCAGCCGCGATCTGGCGTATTACCGCTATATCGCACAAGCGCAACAAGGTTTGATACAGCGCCTGAGCGTACAGGAAAGCGAACTGCAGGCACTCGCCGCGCAAGTGGCGCTGGAGCTGGAAAAACTGGGGCTACAAAGCCACCGCCAGGAAAGCCAGCAGGACAGATTGGCGCGGGAAAAAGCCACACAGGAACAACAAGCCAGCGCACTGGCCAGCGAAATCCGCAACAAGCAAGGTACGCTGAGCAAATTACAGCAGGACGAAAAACGCCTATCCAGCCTGATCGCCCAGATCAACCGCCAGATCGCAGCACAGCGCCAGGCGGCTGCCCGCAAGAAGGCAGAAGAAAGAAAAGCACGGGCACTGGCCCGCAAGCAGGAAAACGAACGCCGCCGCAAACTGGCAGCTGATGCCAGATCGCAGGGCAAAACCCTGCCGGCCGAAGCGACACGCCCGCTAAAAGAAGAAGCTGTCGAAGCGGTGGCGGACGCCAGCAGCAGCGGCAAAGCCTTCCGCAGCCTGCAAGGCCGGATGCAAATGCCTGTTTCCGGCAATATCGCCGGGCGTTACGGCAGCAGCCGCCCCGAGGGCAGCAGCTGGAAAGGCCTGTTTATCCGTACCAACCCAGGTCAGTCAGTACGCGCGGTTGCCGATGGCACGGTAGTCTACGCCGATGCGCTGCGCGGCTTTGGCAATGCGGTCATCGTCGACCATGGCGGCAATTACATGACGGTCTACACCGGACTGGGTACTATTAGCCGTGGCAGCGGGCAAGCGGTCAGGGGTGGCGACACACTTGGTAACACCGGCGCGCTAGACAGTGGCGAGAGCGGCCTTTATTTTGAACTGCGTTATATGGGGCGACCCATCAATCCCCAATCCTGGATGCGCTAGCAAAGATACCCATATTATGATGACCCCACCTTTCCGCAAAATTGCCCTGATCGGTGCCAGTGCACTGGCAGGTGCTCTCTTGACTGTCAGCCTGACGGCCAGCGCCGACAAGGACATCGGCTCACCGCTGCCGCTGAACGAGCTCAGGACCTTCGCTGAAGTATTCGGCCGCATCAAACAGGATTATGTCGAGCCGGTCGAAGACAAAAAGCTGATCAACGACGCCATCCGCGGCATGCTCACAGGCCTTGATCCGCACTCGGACTATATGAATGCCGATGAATTCAAGGAGCTGCGCGAAGGCACGCAAGGCGAGTTCGGTGGCCTGGGCATAGAAATCGGCGCAGAAGACGGGCTGGTTAAGGTCATTGCACCGATCGAAGACACCCCGGCACAGCAAGCTGGCGTCAAAAGTGGCGACCTTATCGTCAAGATCGACGACACACCGGTGCGAGGCCTGTCACTCACCGATGCCGTCAAGAAAATGCGTGGCAAACCCGGCAGCAAGGTCACGCTGACCATCGCTCGCAAAAATGAAGGCAAACCTGTCGTACTGACGCTGACCCGCGCCATCATCAAGACCAAGAGCGTCAAATCGCGCCTGCTGGAGCCGGACTACGGCTATGTCCGTGTAGCCCAGTTCCAGGAGCACTCGGCGGAAAACCTGGCACAAGCCCTGACCCAGCTGTACAAGGAAAACAAGACCCCGCTCAAAGGGGTGGTGCTGGATCTGCGCGATGACCCAGGCGGCCTGCTCAATGGCGCAGTCGGCGTGTCTGCCGCCTTCCTGCCCAAAAATACGCTGGTGGTGTATACCGAAGGCCGTAGCGAAGACGCGAAAATGCGTCTGTCCGCTACGCCGGAAAACTATCTGGCGCGCGGCGACCGCGACTATCTGGCCAGCCTGCCGGCCGAGGTCAAGAAAGTACCGTTAGTGGTACTGGTCAATGGCGGTAGCGCCTCAGCGTCCGAAATCGTTGCCGGCGCCCTGCAGGATCACAAACGCGCCATCATCGTCGGCACCCAGACCTTCGGCAAAGGCTCGGTGCAGTCCGTTCTGCCACTAGGCAGCGAGGGCGGCATCAAACTCACCACTGCCCGCTACTTCACACCGAGTGGCCGTTCGATTCAGGCTAAAGGCATCACACCGGACGTGGAAGTGGAAGAGTCGACAGTCAATGGTGCCGCCGCATCCTTCCGCATCCGCGAAGCAGATCTTGAGCGCCATCTGGAAAACCCGGATCAGAAGAACGGCAAGGACAAGCCGCAGGAAAAGCCGGCCGACAAAACCAAGCCAGACACACCGACCGAAGCCAAGCCGCAGGGCAAAGACGGGAAGGACGGCAAGGCCGCAGCGGACTTCCAGCTATCGCAAGCCTTGAACATTCTCAAGGTTCAGCAGATATTGATGCAGAAGCAGGCGCAAAAATAAGGGGGCGCACCATCGCCCCGGAGGTGGGGCGATGCGTGAACGCGAACTTTACAAATGCAGGACGCTGCAGCTACAAGATGCGGCGGCCACAAGACAGGCCGCCGCATGTCTGGCGTCGATCGGCATCCGTAGCCTGCCGCTGCCCCCCATGTGCCGTCTGGTCGTCAGTTACAGCCTGCTTACCCACACCTTGCAGCATATTCTGCAGCAACTGCAGGCCTGCCAGATCCTGCTTCACGACAACGCACTGCAGCACTGGCATCTGAAGCTGCTCGTTTTCAGCGAAGAAGTGCAACTGTCCAACCTCTCGACACCGGCGCCGGATACCAAGGGCGTGCAGGCCTTCAGCCGGCTGTACCAACATCACCCGCACGGCGACTACGACGACACGCCGGAAGAATTGCGTCACGAACGCTGACACCTGCCATTACAACAGCATTCCTGCTACCCTAAGGGGTTTACGCGTTCTGTGACGGAATCCCCCGCATGCTGAAGCCCGAGTTCGTGCTCGCCTTTCGCGAAGCCGCGCCCTATATCCACGCCTATCGCGGCAAAGTCTTTGTCATCGCCGTCAGCGGCGAATGTCTGGCCGCCAACCATTTTTCCCGCCTGGCGCAGGACCTCAACCTGCTGGTCAGCCTCGGGGTACGCATCGTACTGGTACACGGTGCGCGTCCGCAAATCGATGCCCAGCTGGCGTTGCGCGGCATTACGCGCCGCTTTCACGGCGCACGGCGCGTGACCGACAGTCACACCATGACGGCGGTCAAGGCGGCAATAGGCGAAGCCCGCCACAATATAGAAGCCCAGCTCACCATGGGCATGCCCAACTCGCCCATGCATGGCGCCCACCTGCGCGTTGCCGGTGGCAACTATGTCACCGCCCAGCCCTTAGGAGTGCTGGATGGCGTGGACATGCAATATGCCGGACAAGTCCGGCGTGTAGATAGCACCTCGCTTAGCGCGCGTCTTGCCGCTGGCGAACTGGTCCTGCTCTCTCCCATCGGCTACTCCCCTACCGGGGAAGCATTCAATCTCACCATGGAAGAAATCGCCTATCAGAGTGCGCTCGCGCTCAAGGCGGAAAAGCTGATCTTTCTGGTTGAAGATGGCGGGCTGGTGGACAAGACAGGTCAGCTTCATCCCTCTATCACCATTGCAGAAGCCAAAGCCCTGCTGGATGCAGGGCAAGGCAGCGCGGAAGTCAGTGTTTGCCTGCCGTGGGCCATCCGTGCGACCGAACAGGGTATCAGCCGTAGCCACCTTGTCAGCGGCAGCGAAGACGGCGCCTTGCTGGTCGAATTGTTCACCCACTTCGGCAGCGGCACCATGATCGTGCGCCAGAGCCTGGTACAACTGCGCCAGGCCAGCATTGACGACATCGGCAGTCTGCTGGCGCTGATCCAGCCGCTGGAAGAGCAAGGCGTGCTGGTCAGGCGCAGTCGCGAGCATCTGGAAATGGATATCCAGCGTTTCACTCTGCTCGAGCACGACAGCAAAGTATTCGGTTGCGTGGCACTGTATCCGTTTGCAGGAACCGGCATGGCCGAGCTGGCCTGTCTGGTTGTCGCACCCGAGCAACGCACCGCAGGCTATGGTGAAATGCTGCTGCAAGCCCTCGAAACCCAGGCAAAAAAAGACGGTATCAAGTCATTGTTCGTGCTGACTACACGGACGGCCCACTGGTTTGTCGAACGCGGCTTTATCGAATCCGATCCGCAAGCGCTGCCGGTAGAAAAGCGCCAGCACTACAACGGCGAGCGCCGTTCCAAGGTCTTCATCAAAACATTGTAAAACCCTGCTTGCATCAGGCTTGGAAGGCGGCACATGGCTGTGACACAATAGCGGCGTCGACTTCACTGCAACACTCAAGGAAATTCAATGGCTAGAATGGTCAATTGCATCAAACTCGGCCGCGAAGCGGAAGGCATGGACTTCGCACCGCTACCGGGTGAAATAGGCAAACGCCTGTATGAAAGCGTATCCAAAGAAGCCTGGCAGGGCTGGATACGCCACCAAACCATGCTTATCAATGAAAACCGCTTGAGTCTGGCTGATGCGCGCGCGCGCCAGTACCTGATGCAGCAGCTGGATGCCTACTTCTTCGGCCAGGGCGCCGAAGCACCAGCGGGCTACACACCGCAAGTCTGAGTCTGCTGCCAGTCCGGCAACAGATAGCCCGCCAGTGCCTCGGGCCATGGCGGGCAATCCGGCCCTTACCTTCAAGGGCGTGACCGCACCAAAAAGAAAATCAAATGACTCAAGCACAAGAATTGCTACTCAATCGCGAGATGGGCCTGATCGAATTCAACCGCCGGGTGATGGCGCAAGGCGAAGACAGCAGCCTGCCCTTGCTGGAACGACTGAAATTCCTGTGCATTGTGTCATCCAATCTGGACGAGTTTTTTGAAGTACGCGTTGCCTGGCTCAAGGATAATGCGCAGCACAATCCAGGGCGCATTTTGGCCGATGGCAACACGCCCGGCAGCACACTAGGCAACGTCACCGCAGCTGCTCATGATCTGGTCGCCCAGCAATACTCACTACTGACCGACACCATGCTGCCTGCGCTCAGGGAAGAAGGCATCGTTTTCCTGCGCCGGCGCGAATGGAGCCAGGCGCAACAGGAATGGGTCAGGGCCTTCTTTTTCCGCGAACTGATGCCGATCCTGACACCTATCGGTCTGGATCCGGCCCACCCCTTCCCCAAGGTGCTCAATAAGAGCCTGAATTTTGCTGTCGAACTGGAGGGGCGCGACGCCTTTGGCCGCGCCTCCGGCATCGCCATTGTGCAGGCGCCGCGCATCCTGCCGCGCGTCATCCAGCTACCCGCCGAGGTCTGTGATGGCAACCGCCACAGCTTCGTTTTCCTGTCCTCCATCCTGCACGCACATGTGCACGAGCTGTTTCTGGGCATGACCGTCAAGGGCTGCTACCAGTTCCGCGTCACCCGCAACAGCGAATTGACGGTGGAAGAAGAAGATCTAAAAAACCTGCGTACCGCCTTGCAAGGCGAACTGCGCCATCGCCAGTTCGGCCAGGCAGTCAGACTGGAAATTGCCGATACCTGCCCACGGCATATGGAAGACTTCCTGCTGACCCAGTTCAATTTGCTGCGTGAAGACGTCTACCGCGTCAATGGCCCGGTCAATCTGGTACGCCTGATGCAGGTGCCCGACCTCGTGGACCGGCCCGACCTGAAGTTCACCCCTTTCCTGCCTAGCCTGCCGCCTGTGCTGCAACAAAAAGCTAATCTGTTCGAGGCGATCAGCAAGCAAGACATCCTGTTGCACCATCCTTACCAGAGCTTCCAGCCTGTCATCGACATGCTCAATCTGGCGGCCTTCGACCCGCAGGTAGTGGCCATCAAGATGACGGTCTACCGCACCGGCACCGACTCGGTACTGATGGACTCGCTGATTGCCGCAGCACGTAGCGGCAAGCAGGTCACGGTCGTGGTCGAACTGATGGCACGCTTTGATGAAGAAGCCAATATCGGCTGGGCAAGCCGGCTGGAAGATGCCGGTGCCCATGTGGTGTATGGCGTATTCGGCTACAAGGTGCACGCCAAGATGCTGATGGTGGTCAGACGCGAGGACGGCGCGCTCAAGCGCTATGTCCATCTGGGCACCGGCAACTACCACCCGCGTACCGCACGCATGTATACCGACTTCGGCCTGATGACCTGCAACGAAGACGTGGCCAGCGACGTCAATGATATTTTCGTCCAGCTCACCGGCCTTGGCCGCGCCAGCAAGCTCAAGCTCTTGCTGCAAAGCCCGTTTACCCTGCACAGCATGGTGATGCAGGCCATTGCCACCGAAACCGAGCACGCCAAAGCCGGCCGGCCGGCACGCATCATCGCCAAGATGAATGCACTGCTGGAGCCGCAGGTCATTCATGCGCTGTATCGCGCGAGCCAGGCCGGCGTCAAGATTCAGCTCATCATACGCGGCGTATGTGCACTGCGCCCCGGCGTGCCCGGCCTGTCGGACAATATCAGCGTGCGCTCCATTGTCGGGCGCTTCCTCGAGCATCCGCGCGTGTTCTACTTTTACAACGACAAGGCAGAAAACCTCTATATCGCCAGCGCCGACTGGATGGGGCGCAACTTCTTCCGCCGCATTGAATCCTGCGTACCCATTCTTGACCCTGTGCTTAAGCGTCGCGTGATCAAAGAGGCCTTGCGCATGAACCTTGTCGACAATTTCAATGCCTGGGAAATGCAGGCCGATGGCAGCTACCGCAAAAAAACGGCGCGCGGCAAGGTTCATAGCGTGCAGCAGACATTGCTTGCCGATTACACCCGGCAAATCTGACCATCAGGATGCCAAACTTGGAGCCTTCCCTTCTCGGCCATCTGGCTGCCGGCCTGCTGATCCTGATTGGCCTGGCCGGCGTCATTCTGCCGGCACTGCCCGGCCTGCCGCTGATGTTTGCCGGCATGCTGCTCACGGCTTGGCTCGGCGACTTTCAGCATATCGGTGCCTTAAGCCTGGGCCTGCTGGCCATGCTGACACTGCTTGGCATGTTTGCCGACTTTATCGCCGGCGTACTGGGCGCCAAAGCCGGTGGCGCCAGCCGTCAGGCGCTCTGGGGCGCATTCTGGGGCAGCGTGTTCGGACTGTTTCTGGGGATTGTCGGGCTGATTATCGGCCCCTTGCTGGGCGCAGCCATCGGAGAATACTTAGCCAGACGCGATATGCTGCAAGCCGGCAAGGCAAGCGTGGCAACCTTTATTGGCCTGCTGCTGGGTACCGTAGCTAAAGTAGGTTGTGCACTGGCTATGCTGCTGACTTTTGCCAGCGCCTTGTTGCTAGGCTAGGCGCTGATCATCAAGCCGCTTCCGGCACGCGGGCGCAAGCGCCAGGCAAAACGCGCCATAAACTGGCGGCCACAAGCACGCCCGTTAGCGTAATCCTGCTCCAGGGCGGCCGCCGAGCTACCCAGTGCACGACTCTTCAGCGCCTGCGAAGGCGCAAGCTCCAGCACTTTCACTCCCTTAGGTGGCGAATCGATAAAGGCCTGCGCCTCGCGATACGCCACCTTGTGCCGGTTAACCACCTCGGCGGCTGCCCGCAAGCGGCTGCCTTGCGGCAAATGCACCACCGGACGCGGAGGAGACTCGACATGCCCCGCCGGCAAGGTACGCACCACCACAATCAAATCACAGCCCAGATCATGCGCGGCCTTGACCGGCAGCGCATCGCTTACCCCGCCATCCCAATAACACACCCCGCCCAGATTCACCCCGCCACGATACAGCACAGGAATGGCACTGGACGCCTTAAGCGAAGCCAGCCAGCCATGGTGCTCAAACTGCAGGTATGCCGTGTCCAGCGTGTCACTGCGGCTGGCGCACATATAGAATTCGCGCCCGGCCAGACGCAGCGCCGCCCGCGCCAGATCCAGCGGACACTCGCGCATCGTCACATCCATAAACCAATCCAGATCGATCAGATGGCCGCCACGCATAAAGCGCAGCGGGTTGTAAAACTCTTTGCGCGTGCTGTAACGGCTGATTACATGCCGGGAGTAACCCAACTGGCCGCTGGCATAAGCCGAAAGATTCTGCGCGCCGGCCGAGGTGCCTATCATCAGTTGAAAGGGGAAAAATCCTTCGGCCAGAAAAGCATCCAGCACACCGGCCGTAAAAATACCGCGCTGCCCTCCCCCTTCGCAAACCAGCGCCACCTGGCGAAACTCCAGCCATGGCATTGCCTCCTGTACGCCGGAAAGATGAATGCTATACGTCATACCTCTGCCCCTGCATCCGGTGTCTTATCAGACAAGCTTAGACGCGCAGTGCTCAAATGCCATGACTGAAAACAAAATAGGAAAAACCCGGTAATCACTAGATATTTTGTTGCAAGCCGCAGGAATTGAAAATTAAATTGGAAAAGGGTGGACTGCGGCAACGGGGACCAACAGGGCGCAGCACTTGGACACCAGGCCGGCAGCACGCGGCCTGATCAGGAAAGCGAAGCGATAGACGACAAAAAAGCTGCTTCCGGATGGAAAGCAGCTTTTTTGTTTATTCTGGCGTCCCCACGGGGAATCGAACCCCGGCCGCCGCCGTGAAAGGGCAGTGTTCTAACCGCTAAACTATAGGGACTTTGGTGCACCCGGAGCGATTCGAACGCCCGACCCTTTGGTTCGTAGCCAAATACTCTATCCAACTGAGCTACGGGTGCAGTAGCTGGCGGAGAAAGAGGGATTCGAACCCTCGATACAGGTTTTGCCCGTATGCACCCTTAGCAGGGGTGTGCCTTCGACCACTCGGCCATTTCTCCGTCAAGCGAGTCGCCATATTAATGAACGACCGCTTTACTGTCAAGCGTTATCAAGCAGAAATTTTCTGATTGAGGCCAAAAGCCTTATGTAATACACGAACAGCCAGTTCTAGGTACTTTTCATCAACCAGAACCGACACCTTGATTTCGGAGGTCGAGATCAGCTGGATATTGATACCCTCTTCCGCCAGTGTGCGGAACATAGTGGAGGCAATGCCGCAATGCGAGCGCATG
>NZ_RJTZ01000056.1:0-20829 GCF_024343515.1 Aquitalea sp. S1-19
CCCTTCGTCATGGACACCGCCCACTCGCGTTTCCCGGTGATTGATGACGACAAGGACGATATTGTCGGCATCCTGCTGGCCAAGGATTTGCTGCGCTACTTCCACAATCCCAAGCTGTTCGATCTGCGCGACACCCTGCGCCAGGCGGTGTTTGTCCCGGAGTCCAAGCCGCTCAATGTGTTGCTCAAGGATTTCAAGAGCACGCGCAATCATATGGCCATCGTGGTGGATGAATACGGCAGCGTCTCCGGCCTCGTGACCATCGAGGACGTCATCGAACAGATCGTCGGAGATATTGAAGACGAATACGACTTCGATGAAGCCGAAGACAATATCGTCCCCATTCGCGGCCGGCGCTACCGGGTCAAGGCGCAAACCGAAATCGAAGATATCAACGCCTTCTTCGGCACGGACTTTTCCGACGATGATGCCGATACCCTGGGCGGACTGGTGTTGACCGCGATGGCGCATATGCCCAAGCGCGGCGAAAAAGTCGCCCTGGGCCCGCTGGACATTACCATTTTGCGCGCCGACAGCCGCCGCCTGCATACGCTGGTGGTTGCGCCACGGCGCGACAAAGGCGATGACGACAGCAGCGAGCAGGACGCCTGATGCCGAAGAAGTTTTTCTATCTGGCTGCCTGCCTGCTGGCAGGCACCGCCACGCTATTTGCCTTCGCGCCCTACCGTCTGTTCTGGCTGATGCCGCTGCTGCTGGCCATACTGGCCGAACTTGTCGAACGCCATCCGCGCCACGCGTTTGCCTTGGGCTATGGTTGGGCATTGGCGGCTTATACCGCCAACTTCAACTGGATCTACAACAGCCTCCATGATGTCGCCCAGCTGCCGGCCTTGCCGGCGGCACTGGCAACACTGCTGCTGCCCGCTTATCTCGCGCTATACCCGGCGCTGGCCATGCTGTTTGCCGTCAGACTGAGTGAGAGGCCGTGGCTACGCTGGCTCGTTGCATTTCCCGCCTTGTGGACGCTGGGTGAATGGCTGCGCAGCTGGATGTTTACCGGCTTTCCGTGGGGTGCGATCGGTTACAGCCAGATTGCGGAAAGTCCGCTGGCCGGCCTTGCCGCTGTCAGCGGCATTCACGGCGTAACCTTTGCCGTGGCCTTGAGCGCAGGCGCACTGGTGGTATTACCGCGCCTGGCCAAGGCCGGACGTCTGGCACTGATCGCCTTGTTAATCAGCTTGTGGGGCGGCGCGCAACTATTGAAGTCGGTAAGCTGGACGCAAAATGCCGGCCAGCCGGTCAGCGTGGCACTGGCGCAAGGCAATATTCCGCAGGCGCTCAAATGGAGCCCGGAAGTGCTGCAACTGACGATAGAGCGCTACTACCAGATGATAGGCAGCCAGCGTGCCGACCTGATGATCCTGCCGGAAACCGCTTTCCCGCTGTTCTTGGAAGACCTGCCGCCAGGGCTGATCAGCATGATTCAGCGTGAAGCCAAGGCCAAGCAGATGGATATCGCCATCGGCATTCCGCGCCGCACTGACGACGGCCAGGGCTATCTCAATGCGGTGGTCGCCTTCAGCCAGCCCGGCCTGCCCTACTACGCCAAGAATCATCTGGTGCCGTTTGGCGAGTTTATTCCGCTGCCGCAGTTCATCGGCTGGATCTACCAGTATATGAATATGCCGCTATCCGGCTTCTCGCGCGGCGGACCGGCACAGGCACCATTGATGCTGGCCGGACAAAAAGTCGCGTTCAATGTCTGCTACGAGGACAGTTTTGGCGAGGAGTTGATAGGCCCGGCGCGCGATGCCACCTTGCTGGCCAATGTCAGCAATCTTGCCTGGTTCGGCAAAAGCTCGGCCATGGACCAGCATTTGCAGTTGTCGCAAGCGCGTTCGCTGGAAACCGGACGCCCCATGCTGCGCTCGACCAATACCGGCATGACGGCACTGATCAACCCGGACGGCAGCATCCAGAGTCTGGCGGAACCGGACACCGAACAGGTGCTCAAGGTCGAGGTTCAGGGGCGGCGCGGCCTGACCCCCTATATGCGTAGCGGCAACTTGCCGGTGATTGTGGGCTGTGCAGTCCTGTTGCTAAGCGTGATGGTGTTCGAGTGGTGGCAGCGCCGCCGCGCGACCAAAACCGGTTAAGCACAAGGCAGAAGAAACAAAAGAGCCGGCATGATGCCGGCTCTTTTCCTACCGTCACACCTTACTTCATGGTGGGCATGACAAACTCGGCGGTGAGCTTCTCTGGCCAGCGGCTGGTGATGGTCTTGATACGGGTATAAAAGCGCACGCCTTCCGGGCCGTGCATGGAATGGTCGCCAAACAACGAGGCCTTCCAGCCGCCAAAGCTGTGGAAGGCCATAGGCACCGGAATCGGCACATTGACGCCGACCATCCCGACCTGGATACGGTGGCCGAACTCGCGCGCAGCCGCACCCGAGCGGGTAAAGATAGCGGTGCCGTTGGCGTAAGGATGGGCATTGATCAGTTGCACGGCACTTTCAAAGTCGGGCACGCGCACCACCGCCAGCACCGGCCCGAAAATCTCCTCCTGATAGATGGTCATCTCGGGGGAGACATGATCAAACAGGCAAGGGCCGATAAAAAAACCGTTCTCATAACCGGGATGGCGGTAAGCGCGCCCATCGACCACCAGCTTTGCCCCTTCCGCGACACCGGCGTCGACATAGCCGGCCACCTTGTCGCGATGAGTGCGCGTTACCAGCGGCCCCATCTCCGCCTCCGCCTCGCCGCCTACGCCTATCTTCAGGCAGCGGGCACGTTCGGCCAGCTTCGCCACCAGCGCATCGGCCACATCGCCTACGGCCACTGCTACCGAAATCGCCATGCAGCGCTCGCCGGCCGAGCCGTAAGCCGCACCGATCAGCGCCTCGACCGTACCATCCAGATCCGCGTCCGGCATCACTACCAGATGATTCTTGGCACCGCCCAAAGCCTGTACCCGCTTGCCGTGATGGGCACCGGTTTCATAAATGTAACGGGCAATCGGCGTCGAGCCGACAAAGCTCAAGGCCGCCACATCCGGATGGGTTAATAGCGCGTCCACCGCGACCTTGTCGCCATGCACCACATTGAACACGCCGTCCGGCAGGCCCGCCTGCTTGAGCAAATCGGCCAGCAAAAGCGCCGTCGACGGATCGCGCTCGGATGGCTTGAGAATAAACGTATTGCCACAAGCGATGGCGACCGGGAACATCCACATCGGCACCATGGCCGGAAAGTTGAATGGCGTAATACCGGCGACCACACCCAAGGGCTGGCGCATGGAGTGGCTATCTATGCCGCCCCCCACCTGCTCGGTAAATTCGCCCTTGAGCAGTTGCGGAATACCGCAGGCAAACTCGACCACCTCCAGACCACGCGTCACCTCGCCCATGGCATCGGAGACGACCTTGCCGTGCTCGCGGGAAATCAGCTCGGCAATTTTTTGCTGGTTCTCTTCCAGCAATGCCTTGAATTTGAACATGACCCGTGCGCGCTTGAGCGGAGGTGTCTCGGCCCAGGCCGGAAAGGCACGGCGCGCGCAGGCAACGGCGGCATTGACTTCATCTAGCGTAGCCAAGGGCACATGGGCAATCACTTCGCCCAATGCAGGATTGAAAACTTCGCTATGTCTGTCACTCTGGCCGGCGTGATGCTCGCCACCGATAAAATGGGTAATGCTTTGCATGATGGTTTTCCTTCTTATTCGGTTTCGTGAATGGCTTCGCCAATCACGCTAAACAGTGTGTCGATTTCCTGTTCACTGATAATCAAAGGCGGCGAGCAGGCGATAATGTCGCCGGTAAAGCGCACCAGTACGCCCTTCTCCCAGCACTTGAGGAAGACATCCATACCGCGCGCGCCCGGCGCGCCCGGGCGGCTCTCCAGCTCGATGCCGGCAACCAGTCCAAGATTACGGATGTCCTTGATATGGCGCTCGCCACGCAGCGCATGCACCTTGTCTTCAAAACGTGGCGCCAGTGTTGCGGCACGCCCGAACAAGCCCTCCTGGCGGTAGACATCCAGCGTCGCAATCGCCGCGGCGCAGGCCAGCGGATGGGCCGAGTAGGTATAGCCATGCGGGAATTCGATAGCCCGGTCTGCCGCGGCCGCCATAAAAGCATCATGGATCTCGGGCTTGATCAGCAAGGCGCCCATGGGTACGACGCCATTGGTCAGCCCTTTGGCACAGGTAATGATATCGGGCAGGACATCAAAGCGGTTGGCGGCCCAATCGGCGCCCAGACGACCGAAGCCGGTGATGACCTCATCAAAAATAAGCAGGATGCCGTACTTGTCGCAGATTTCACGCAGCCGCTTCAGATAACCCTTGGGTGGAATCAGCACCCCGGTCGAGCCGGCCATAGGCTCGACAATGACCGCAGCGATAGTGGAGGGATCGTGCAAGGTGGTAATGCGCGCCTCCAGCTCGTCCGCAAGCTCGGCACCGAACTCGGGCTCGCCGCGGCTGAAAGCATTGCGTGCCAGATCATGCGTGCTCTTGATATGGTCGACCGCCGGCAGGCTAACCGGGAACAGCTTGCGGTTACCCGCGATGCCGCCGACCGAAATACCGCCAAAGTTGACGCCGTGGTAACCGCGCTCGCGCCCGACCAGCTTGACCCGCGCCGCGTCACCACGCACGCGGTGGTAGGCAATGGCCATTTTTAGCGCAGTATCCGCCGCCTCGGAACCGGAGTTGACGAAGAACACCTTGGACAAACCTGCCGGTGCCATTGCCGCCAGCTGTTCAGCCGCCTCAAATGCCTTGGGGTGGCCGATCTGGAAAGGGGGGGCATAATCCAGTGTGGCCGCCTGCTTTTGTATAGCCTCGACAATAGGCTGGCGGTTGTGGCCTGCGTTCACACACCACAAACCGGCGCAACCATCCAGGATCTGCCGATCCAAATCGTCGCGGTAATACATGCCGTCAGCGGAAACCAGCATGCGCGGTGCGCTCTTGAAATGGCGGTTGGATGTAAATGGCATCCAGTAAGCCTGCATCTGATCCTGGGTCATGGTTTTCTCCTCATTGCACATGCGTGCCATGAACAGCAATGTAGACAGGAGCAAGATGGCATAACAGAGGCAGTTAGCTCGAAAAGCAGCAAGCCGTACAGAAATATGCGCTGTACAGTTACGACAAAAGAGCGACTGAGGCTGTGCTCGCCAAAATAAGCAGTTATGCTAAGGGAATTGCAAGCAGCAAAGACGAAACCTATGGGCAAAGCCGCAAACGCCACACTGGCCGAGCAAATCGTGATGCGCCTGTGCGACAGCATCGATCAAGGCATATTGCCACCCGGCAGCCGCCTGCCCTCCGTACGCCAATATGCCCAAGAGCACCAGATCAGTACCTTTACAGTCAGCGAAGCCTATCAACGCCTTGTCAGCAGAGGCTATACAGTTTCCCGCAAAGGGTCTGGCTACTATGTTGCGGCACAAGGCCGTCAGTCAGCCCCCCCCTCCCCTGCGCTGAACACTTTGCCGGTGGACGATGACTGGCTGCTTAGCCGCATTTACCAGCGTGATAGCAAGCTATTGATGGCAGGCTGCGGCTGGCTGCCGGAGCACTGGTACGACCGTGAAGCCAATGCGCGAGCCATGCGGGCGATAGCCCGGCGCAACGAGCCTTTCCACCCTTATGGCGACCCCAAGGGCTATGCACCCTTGCGCGCTGAAATCGCACGTCAGCTAGCCCGGGAACATCTGGATGTTTCTCCCGAGCACATTATCCTGACCCAAGGTGCAAGCAAGGCATTGGATATGGTGGCATGCACGCTGGCCAGGCCAGGCGACACACTGTTTATCGATGAGCCCGGCTATTGCAACCTGATTTCCTGCCTGCGCTTCAGGGGCTTTAATCTGGTAGGTGTACCCTGGACGGCACAAGGGCCAGATCTGGCACAACTAGAGGTACTGCTGGCCAGGCACAAGCCGAAACTGTTTTTTACCAACCCGCTGCTGCACAACCCGACCGGTGCCAGCTATACACTGGCAACAGCCCATGCGGTGATGAAGCTGATGGATGCGCACGACTGCATCGTGGTGGAAGACAATGTCGCCCAGCCCTTCCACCCCAAGCCGCAGCCTCCTTTGTGCTCGCTGGCCGCACCCGGCAAAAGCCTGTATATCGGGAGCTTTTCCAAATCGCTGGCACCCGGCTTGCGGGTAGGCTATGTCGCCAGCCATAGCGGACATAGTGAACTGCTGCTGCGCTACAAAATGATATCCGGGCTCACTACGCCGGTATTGAATGAAATGCTGGTGATGGAGCTAAACGGTGCGCCAGGCAGCCGCCGTCAACTGGATGATGCGCGCGATGCGCTGAGCCAGGCACAATATCTCTGCCAACAGCGCTTTCACGCGGCCGGATGGAGTTTGTTTGCCCAGCCTGAACACGGCCTGTTTCTGCTGGCAAAACCTCCGGCCAGCTGCGATGCCGCCAATCTGACCGAGCGTGCACGCAAGCAGGGCATTATGCTGGCACCGGGCAAGCTGTTTTCCAGCAGCGACGGCTATCAGGATTGGTGGCGCTTCAATGTCGCCTACAGCCGCAACAGCCTGCTGTGGGATTTTCTGGACGGTAAATAACAAAAAGGCCATCCCGTAGGATGGCCTTTTTTAAACTGCGTCGGCTTATTCAGCGTCGTCAACAACGACAGCTTCACCTTCCGGACGGTCTACCAGCTCTACCAGAGCCATAGGAGCGTTGTCGCCCTTACGGAAACCGTACTTCAGGATGCGAACATAGCCGCCGTTACGGGTAGCGTAACGCTCGCCCAGAACGTCGAACAGTTTGCCCACAATCTCGCGATCACGGGTGCGGTCAAACGCCAGACGGCGGTTGGCCAGGCACGGCTTTTTACCAAGCGTGATAAGCGGCTCGGCAACACGACGCAGCTCCTTGGCTTTAGGCAGCGTAGTCACGATAACTTCGTGACGCAGCAGCGATACCGCCATATTACGGAGCATGGCCAGACGATGGCTGGTCGTGCGATTCAGTTTACGATTGCTATAACGATGACGCATTCTATTGTCCTTTTATCCCAAACCTTACGGTTTTTCGAGCCCTGCCGGTGGCCAGTTCTCGAGCTTCATGCCCAGAGTCAGACCTTTAGAGGCAAGAACTTCTTTGATCTCGTTCAGAGACTTACGGCCGAGGTTCGGAGTTTTCAGAAGCTCGGTTTCGGTGCGCTGGATCAGATCACCGATGTAATAGATGTTCTCAGCCTTAAGGCAGTTGGCCGAACGTACCGTCAGTTCGAGATCGTCGACGGGGCGCAGCAAGATCGGATCGATCGGAGGCTGCTTTTCTTCGATGACTTCTACCGTCGTGCCCTGGAGATCGGCGAAAATGGACAACTGGTCAATCAGGATGCGGGCAGCCTCGCGGACAGCCTCTTCCGGCTCGATGACACCATTGGTCTCGATGTCCATGACCAGACGGTCAAGGTCGGTACGCTGTTCTACACGTGCGCTTTCAACGGCAAAGCTGACACGGTTGAGCGGCGAAAACGACGAATCGAGTTGAATGGTACCAATCGAACGGTTTTCATCATTGTTGACGCGCGTGGAAACCGGCTGGTAGCCACGGCCCTTTTCAACCTTGATCTCCATTTCGATCTTACCGCCTGCCGAAAGATGGCAGATGACGTGGTCAGGATTAATCACTTCCACATCGTGCGGCAAATCGATATCGCTAGCCAGAACAGGACCCTGTCCCTCTTTTTTGAGGGTCAGAACGACACTGTCACGACCATGCAGCTTAAGCACCACGCCCTTGAGGTTCAGGAGGATATCTACAACATCCTCCCGAACGCCATCAAGTGCGGAATACTCATGCAAAACGCCAGCGATGGTCACTTCGGTCGGAGCAAAGCCCGGCATCGACGACAGCAGGATGCGACGCAGAGCGTTACCCAAGGTATGTGCATAGCCACGCTCGAACGGTTCCATGGAAACGCGGGCATGTGTAGCACTTACCGGCTGAACATCGATCAGACGGGGTTTAAGAAATTCCGAAGCGTTGTTTTGCATAGACATTCCCTAGAGCTAGCGATTACTTGGAGTAGAATTCCACAACAAGCTGTTCATTGATATCGCTAGACAGTTCGGAACGCTCCGGAACAGTCTTGAAGACACCTTCCATCTTCTTGGTGTCAACTGCGACCCAAGACGGGAAACCGATCTGCTCTGCGAGCGCCAGGGCTTCCTGGATACGAACCTGCTTCTTGCTCTTTTCGCGAACGGAAATCACGTCACCGGCCTTAACCTGGTAGGACGGGATATTCACGGTTTGACCGTTAACAGTCACAGCCTTGTGGCTGACGAGCTGACGTGCTTCAGCACGAGTCGAACCGATACCTACGCGATACACTACGTTGTCCAGACGGGACTCGAGGATCTGCAACAGGTTTTCGCCAGTCGAACCCTTGCGGCGTACGGCTTCAGCGAAGTAGTTGCGGAACTGACGTTCCAGGACGCCGTAGATACGACGAATTTTTTGCTTCTCACGCAGCTGAACACCGTACTCGGACAGACGGGTCTTACGAGCACCGTGCTGGCCAGGTGGGGTGTCGAGCTTGCACTTGGAATCAAGTGCACGACGCGCGCTTTTCAGGAACAGATCCGTGCCTTCGCGACGCGCGAGTTTACATTTTGGGCCGATATAACGTGCCATGTTCTCACACTCTCCGAATTAGATACGACGTTTTTTGGGCGGACGGCAGCCGTTGTGCGGCACCGGCGTCACGTCGGAGATGCTGGTAATTTTGAAGCCAAGCGAGTTGAGAGCACGAACTGCAGATTCGCGACCTGGGCCTGGGCCCTTGATGCGAACTTCCAGATTCTTTACACCATATTCTTGGGCAACTTTACCAGCATGTTCTGCAGCTACCTGAGCTGCAAACGGTGTACTTTTGCGCGAACCTTTAAAACCAGCACCGCCGGAGGTAGCCCAAGACAAAGCATTCCCTTGACGGTCAGTGATGGTGATGATGGTGTTATTAAAGGAAGCATGAACGTGGACGATGCCCTCGCTTACGCTTTTGCGCACTTTTTTGCGTACACGACCTGCTGTGTTTGCTTTAGCCATTTCAGAGATCCTTTAAATTACTTCTTGCCAGCGATCGCTTTGCGCGGTCCCTTGCGGGTACGAGCATTAGTGCGGGTACGCTGACCGCGGCACGGCAGGCCACGGCGATGGCGAAGGCCACGATAGGAGCCCATGTCCATCAATCGCTTGATGCTCATGGTAACTTCGCGACGCAGATCACCTTCTACGGTGAACTTGGCAACAGCCTCACGCAGCGATTCCATCTCCACATCGGTCAGATCTTTGACCTTAGAGGCAGGATTTACGCCAACGGTTGCACAGATCTGCTTAGCGCGGGTCTGGCCGATGCCGTAGATTGCTTGCAGGCCGATAACGGCGTGCGCATGATTGGGGATGTTTACCCCTGCAATACGGGCCATAGTCTATCCTTAAGACCTAGAAAAGCTTGCGATTGTACCACGCAAGCTTCCGGCTAACAAATGTTAGCCTTGTTTCTGTTTGTGACGGGGATCAGTGCAAATCACGCGAACCACACGGTTGCGGCGAATGATCTTGCAATTACGGCAAATTTTCTTTACCGAAGGTTGTACTCGCATATCAGTTCCTTATCGAACACGAAAGAGCTAGCGTTACTTCGCCTGGAGCACGATGACCACCCGAAAAGTGGAAAATCAGCATCTATCGCCGACATTTCCTTGCCTATCTGCAGTCTCGACCCGAAGGCCGCGACCAAAAACAAGCATCATCCGGTGACTACATACCCAGATTCAGTTTGACCATGAAGTCCGTAGAGGGCGGAGCCATAACAACCCCGCCCTGCATCTGGATCGTATCTTCCTAGCCAAATAACCCAGCGAACTCGGTATATCAACGGGTAAGGCCATTACCCTTGAAGTTTGCCTTCTTCAGCAAGCTTTCATACTGGTGAGACAGCACGTAGGACTGAACCTGCGCCATCAGATCCATTGTCACCACTACGATAATCAGCAACGAAGTCCCGCCAAAATAGAATGGAACATTCCACTTCAGGATCAGGAACTCAGGCAGCAGACATACCAGAGTAATGTAAACGGCACCAATCAATGTCAGCCGCAGAATGATCTTCTCGATATAACGGGAAGTCTGCTCGCCTGGACGGATACCGGGAATAAAAGCCCCACTTTTCTTCAGGTTATCTGCCGTTTCCTTGGGATTGAATACCAAGGCGGTATAGAAATAACAGAAGAAAATAATCGCTGCAGCATACAGCAGGACATACAGCGGCTGACCTGGATGCAGTTTGTCTGCAATCGACTTCAACCAACCGACACCCTCTCCGCTACCGAACCACCCGAGAGCAGTCGCCGGAAACAGAATGATGCTGGATGCAAAAATCGGCGGAATCACCCCGGCCATATTGAGTTTCAACGGCAGGTGCGTGCTTTGTCCCTGCTGCACACGATTACCCACCTGACGCTTGGCGTAATTGACCAAAACCTTGCGCTGACCGCGTTCAACGAACACAACCAGATAGGTTACGGCAATCACCCCGACAAATAGGAGGATCGCAAACAACACGGGCAAAGAACCCTGACCGGTAAGCGTCAAAGTCTTGCCGATGGCAGCAGGCACACCCGATGCGATACCGGCACAGATAATAAGAGAAATACCGTTACCGATACCTCGCTCCGTAATCTGTTCGCCCAACCACATCAGGAACATCGTACCTGTCACCAGGGTTACTACGGTCGAGAGATAAAACTCCCACTGACCGACAACCACCAGATTAGGCTGCTTGTGGAGCATCACCGCAATGCCGAAACTTTGGAAAGTCGCAAGCAAAACGGTCGCATAACGCGTGTACTGGGTTATCTTACGACGCCCCGCATCGCCCTCCTTCTTCAGCTGCTTGAGCTGAGGCACAACCTCGGAGCCTAGCTGCAGAATAATGGAGGCCGAGATATACGGCATGATGCCGATGGCAAAAACCGTAAATCTCGACAAGGCTCCGCCGGAAAACATGTTGAACATGTCCAGCAGACCCGTTTGCGACGACTGGAACAACTTCGCTAGCTCGGCAGGGTTGATCCCGGGTACCGGAATATGCGCACCAATACGGTATACGATCAGGGCGCCGATCAAAAACCAGATGCGACGCTTGAGATCACCAAATTTATTGGTGTTTGCCACTAGAGAAGTATTCGCCACGTACTTACGCCTTATTCAACGATAACGCCACCCGCAGCTTCGATAGCAGCACGGGCACCAGCAGTCACAGCCACACCACGCAGCTTAACAGCGCGATCGATGGTGCCGGACAGGATGACCTTAGCAGCCAAAGCCTGCGTAGTTGCCAGACCAGCCTGCTTCAAAGCCAACAGATCGATCTCGTCAACTGGCAGCGAAGCCAGATCGGACAGACGTACTTCAGAAGTCTTGCCAGCGGACAGCGACTTGAAGCCACGCTTAGGCAGACGACGCTGCAGTGGCATCTGACCGCCTTCAAAACCGACCTTGTGGAAACCACCGGCACGGCTCTTCTGACCTTTGTGACCACGACCAGCAGTCTTACCCAGACCACTACCCATGCCACGACCTACACGGCGCTTGGCGTGCTTGGAGCCAACGCCAGGCTTAACGGTATTCAGTTCCATGTTAGCCCTCGCATTTCAGCAGATAGTTGATCTTCGTGATCATGCCACGATTCTCAGGGGTATCCAGCACTTCAACAGTCTGGCGGATCTTTTTCAGACCCAGGCCACGCGCACAAGCTTTGTGCGACTCAAGGCGACCGATCAGGCTCTTAACCAGGGTCACTTTGACAGTCTTAGCATTAGTCATGATGCGCCCCCAGAATTTCTTCTACGGTCAGACCACGCTTGGCAGCGATCTGAGCAGGCGTCTGGATCTTCAACAGACCGTCAATCGTAGCGCGAACTACGTTGTACGGGTTGGTCGAGCCATGAACCTTGGCAGAAACGTTACGCACACCCATGGCGTCGAAAATCGCACGCATCGGGCCGCCAGCCTTCACACCGGTACCTTCTTTGGCCGGCTGCATGAAGACGGTGGTAGCACCGTGCTTACCAAAAACAGCGTGATGCAGCGTGCCGTTCTTGAGCGGGATTTTCACCAGGGTGCGACGGGCTTGCTCCATCGCTTTTTGCACGGCAACAGGCACTTCCTTGGACTTGCCCTTACCCATGCCGATGCCGCCGTCGCTATCACCTACAACGGTGAGAGCGGAGAAAGCCATGATGCGACCGCCCTTCACCACTTTGGTGACGCGGTTGACGCCGATCATTTTTTCGATCAGACCGTCGCCACGATCTTCAATCTCGTGCTTAGCCATTCTTCACTCCGAATTAGAATTGCAGGCCGTGTTCGCGAGCTGCATCAGCCAGGGCCTTGATACGGCCGTGGTAGTTGAAGCCCGAACGGTCGAAGGCAACCTGCAGAACGCCTGCAGCCTTAGCTTTTTCGGCAATACGCTTGCCGACTGCAACAGCTGCATCTACGTTGCCACCATTGGTAATGGTTGCGCGCACTTCGGCTTCCAGGCTGGAAGCACTGGCAAGCACAACACTACCGGTCGCATCAATGATTTGAGCGTAAATGTGGCAGTTGGTGCGGTGTACAGACAGACGCACCACCTTGAGCTCCGCAATGCGTGCACGAGTTTTGCGTGCGCGGCGGAGTCGAGTTTGTTTCTTATCCATGTCAGTGCCTCAATTACTTCTTCTTGGTTTCTTTCAGCGTCACAACCTCGCCAACATAGCGAACACCCTTGCCCTTATAAGGCTCTGGCGAACGATATGCGCGGATTTCCGCTGCTACCTGGCCGACTTGTTGCTTATCTGCGCCCTTGATCAGGATCTCGGTCTGAGACGGAGTCTCTACCGAAACACCTGCCGGCATCTTGTGGACAACCGGATGGGAGAAACCGAGAGAAAGGTTTACAGCATCACCTTGAGCCTGGGCACGATAGCCCACGCCTACCAGCTGGAGCCTGCGCTCGAAGCCTTTGGTAACACCAATAACCATGTTATTCAGCAGAGCACGCAGCGTACCGGACATGGAACGTGCAAACTTGCTGTCATTTTGGGCTGCGAAAGTCAGCTCATTGTTGTCCAGCTTAACGACAACGTCTGCGCACAAAGCAGTGCTCAGGCTCCCGATCGGGCCTTTAACAACGATTTCTTCTGCGGTGAATTTAACTTCAACGCCGGCTGGAATCGCAACGGGATTTTTAGCTACGCGAGACATTAAACCCTCCCCTTACGCCACGATGCAAAGGAGTTCACCACCGACGCCGGCAACACGTGCCTTGCGATCGGTCATCACACCTTTGGAGGTCGAAAGGATGGTCACGCCCAGGCCGTTCAGGACCTTCTGGACTTCGTTCGAACCCTTGTACACGCGCAAACCAGGGCGCGATACACGGTCGATACGTTCGATGACCGGACGACCAGCGTAGTACTTCAACTGGATATCAAGAGAAGGCTTCTTTTCTTCACCGGCAACGACGAAGTCTTCGATATAACCTTCTTCTTTCAGAACCTGAGCGATAGCGACCTTGAGCTTGGAAGACGGCATAGAAACCGAAACCTTCGAAGCACGCTGAGCGTTACGAACGCGGGTCAACATATCGGAAATAGGATCATGCATGCTCATTCGTTTTCTCCTATTACCAGCTGGCCTTTGTAACGCCAGGAATCTCACCCTTCATGGCGATCTCACGCAATTTGCTACGGCCAAGACCGAATTTGCGGAAAACGCCACGTGGACGACCAGTGATAGCGCAACGGCGACGCTGGCGAACCGGGCTAGCGTCACGCGGCAGCTGTTGCAGCTTCAGACGAGCAGCAAAGCGCTCATCGTCAGACAGACTTTGGTTATTGATGATGCCGATGAGTGCTTCGCGCTTTGCTGCAAATTTTGCAACAGTTTTGGTACGCTTCTCTTCACGGTTAATCAGTGCAAGTGTTGCCATGTGCTTAACCCTTGAACGGGAACTTGAAAGCAGCCAGCAGTGCGCGGGCCTCTTCGTCAGTCTTCGCCGTGGTGGTGATGGTGATGTTCATACCACGCAGAGCATCGATCTTGTCGTACTCGATTTCCGGGAAGATGATCTGCTCTTTAACGCCCATGTTGTAGTTGCCACGGCCGTCAAAAGACTTGCCGGACACACCACGGAAGTCGCGTACACGTGGCAGCGAAATCGTAACCAGGCGATCCAGGAATTCGTACATACGCTCACGGCGCAGCGTCACCTTGCAGCCAACCGGGTAGTGATCACGGATCTTAAAGCCGGCGATCGACTTACGAGCGGTGGTCACAACTGGCTTCTGGCCGGCGATCTTCTGCAGATCACCAACGGCGAATTCCATGACTTTTTTGTCCGCAACAGCTTCGCCGACACCCATGTTCAGGGTAATCTTCTCGATGCGCGGTACTTCCATGATCGATTTGTAACCGAACTGTTTTACCAGATCAGCAACAACCGTTTCTTTGTAAAAATCGTAAAGACGTGCCATGTTGACTCCTTAAGCCCCGACGACTTCGCCGGAGGACTTGAACACACGCACCTTGCGACCGTCTTCAAGTGTCTTGAAGCCAACACGATCAGCCTTCTGGCTAGCTGTGTTGAAAATGGCCACATTGGACACGTCAATCGGCATGGTCTTGTCAACGATGCCGCCTGCGATGCCGCGTACCGGATTTGGTTTCATGTGTTTTTTGACGACGTTAACGCCCTCAACAACAACTTTACCTTCCAGCGAACGCAACACGGTGCCACGCTTACCTTTATCTTTACCGGTGATTACTACGACTTCATCACCTTTGCGAATCTTGCGCATGCTAGCTCCTTACAGCACTTCCGGTGCCAGCGACACGATCTTCATGAAACGCTCGGTACGCAGTTCACGCGTAACAGGCCCGAAGATGCGAGTGCCGATAGGCTCAAGTTTGGCATTCAGCAATACCGCAGCATTACCGTCGAACTTGATCAACGAGCCATCTGGACGACGAACGCCTTTGGCAGTACGTACAACAACAGCGTTGTATACGTCGCCTTTCTTGACGCGGCCGCGCGGAGCAGCATCCTTGATGGTCACCTTGATAATATCGCCAACGCTAGCGTAGCGACGCTTGGAGCCGCCCAACACTTTAATGCACATGACATGACGTGCACCAGTGTTATCCGCGACCTCAAGCATGGTCTGCATTTGGATCATTTATGATTACCTTTTTTATCCAACTTACCCCGTCACTTTCATCTGATAGGTCAGCTGCGTTGCTGAGCGACTTCACAGATGAAACGCCGCAATAATTGCGGCGTATCTAACGGCCAGTTTTGGACCCCGTAAGGGCAGATCCCCACCAGACATGATGGGGAAGTGGCCATTATACAGAGGGGCTGCCCCCTCTGCAAGCTTTACGCCTGACGAGCTTTCTCGACCAGGCTAGTTACCACCCACGTCTTAGTCTTCGAGAGCGGACGGGATTCACTGATAATAACCAGATCACCCTCACGATACTCGTTGGCTTCGTCGTGTGCGTGGAACTTGTTGGAAAGACGGATCACCTTGCCATAGATCGGGTGCTTAACTTTGCGCTCGACCAGTACGGTTACGGTCTTGTCCATCTTGTCGCTGACGACTTTACCAGTCAGCGTACGTACCATTTTGATTTCGCTCATATTAAGCAGCCTTCTCTTTCAGAATGGTGCGCACACGAGCGATGTCGCGGCGAACTTTCTTCAGTTCACTGTTTTTGGCGAGCTGCTGCGTGGCGTTTTGCATGCGCAGGGCAAACTGGGCCTTCAACAGGCTCAACAGTTCAACCTTCAGCTCGTCCACGTTCTTTGCTCTCAGTTCGGACGCTTTCATTACTGACCTACCTGTCTAATCACAAACATAGTGGCGATCGGCAATTTTGCTGCGGCCAAGCGGAAAGCTTCGCGGGCGAGCTCTTCAGCTACACCGTCCATCTCATACAGCATTTTGCCAGGCTGGATTTCTGCCACGTAGAATTCCGGACTACCTTTACCGTTACCCATACGCACTTCGGCAGGCTTGGAGGTGATCGGCTTATCTGGGAATACACGAATCCAGATACGACCACCACGCTTGATGTGACGAGTCATGGCGCGACGAGCTGCCTCGATCTGACGCGCGGTCAGACGGCCACGACCCACAGCCTTCAGACCAAAATCACCGAAGCTCACCTTGTTACCACGGGTGGCGATACCGGTGTTACGGCCTTTGTGCTGTTTACGGTACTTGAGTCTAGTTGGCTGCAGCATTTCGTGCCCCCGACTTTCTGATTTTCTTCTCAGGCGCTACTGGAGCAGCCTGAACCTGACCCGGCTTCAGATCGCCTTTGTAGACCCAAACCTTGATACCGATGATACCGTAGGTGGTCTTGGCTTCAGAAGTCGCGTAATCGACATCAGCACGCAGAGTGTGCAAAGGCACACGGCCTTCACGATACCACTCGGTACGGGCGATTTCGATACCGTTCAGACGACCAGCACTCATGATCTTGATGCCCAGGGCACCCATGCGCATGGCGTTCTGCATGGAGCGCTTCATGGCACGGCGGAACATCACACGCTTCTCGAGCTGAGAAGCAATGCCGTCGGCAATGATTTGCGCATCCACTTCAGGACGGCGGATTTCTTCGATATTAACGTGCACAGGCACACCCAGCTTGCTCTGCAGATCACGCTTGAGCAGCTCGATGTCTTCGCCCTTCTTGCCAATCACCACACCCGGACGTGCGCTGTGAATCGTGATGCGTGCGGACTTGGCCGGACGCTCGATCACTACACGACCTACGGATGCGTGAGCAAGACGCTTTTTCAGGAACTCACGGACTTCGATATCTTTCAACAGCATGCCAGGGAAATCCTGGGAGCTGGCGTACCATTTCGAAGACCAGTTCTTAGTAACGGCAAGACGGAATCCCGTCGGATGAATCTTCTGACCCATTGCTAACCCCTCAATTGCCTACGGTCAACGTAATGTGGCAAGTCTGCTTTTCGATGCGATTGCCACGACCTTTGGCGCGGGCCGTAAAGCGCTTCAGGCTCGGACCCTTGTCAACAAAAACGGTCGCCACCACCAGGGTGTCGATATCAGCGCCTTCGTTATGCTCAGCATTGGCAATCGCCGAGTTGAGCACTTTCTTCAGCAGCTCAGCGCCTTTTTTAGGGCTGAATGCGAGAATGTTCAGGGCTTCATCAACGGACTTACCGCGGATAAGATCGGCCACCAGGCGGCACTTCTGTGCCGACAAGCGAGCGTTTTTCAAATGTGCAGATACTCTCATCGCTTCACCTTACCTCTTCTTAGCCTTCTTATCGGCAGCATGGCCTTTGAAGGTACGAGTCAGAGAGAATTCACCCAGTTTGTGACCAACCATGTTCTCGGAGATATAGACCGGAACGTGAGTGCGACCGTTGTGAACAGCAATCGTGAGACCAATGAAGTCCGGCAGGACGGTCGAACGACGCGACCAAGTCTTGATCGGACGTTTGTCACTGGTTGCACGCGCCGCATCCACCTTACCCAGCAAGTGGAGATCAACAAACGGGCCTTTTTTAAGCGAACGTGCCATTTCAATTAACCTTTAGTGGAATAGCGGCGGCGTACGATCATATTGTCGGTACGCTTGTTGCGACGTGTACGGAAGCCCTTCGTCGGCTGGCCCCATGGGCTAACCGGCACGCGGCCTTCACCAGTACGGCCTTCACCACCACCATGTGGGTGATCCACTGGGTTCATTGCAACACCACGTACGGTCGGACGGATACCGCGCCAGCGGTTTGCACCGGCCTTACCGATCTTACGCAGGCTGTGTTCGCCGTTGCCTACTTCGCCAATCGTGGCGCGGCAGTCAACGTGAACCTTGCGGATTTCACCCGAACGCAGACGCAGCTGCGCGTAGATGCCTTCGCGAGCCAGCAGCATAGCGGACTGACCAGCGGAGCGTGCCAGCTGGGCGCCACGGCCTGGCTGCAGCTCGATGCAGTGAATGGTCGTACCAACCGGGATATTACGGATTGGCAACGCATTACCGGCTTTGATCGGCGCTTCAGCGCCGGACAGCAGAACTTCACCGGCCTTAACGCCACGCGGGGCGATCACATAACGACGTTCGCCGTCTGCATAGCACAACAGTGCGATGTGCGCAGTGCGGTTCGGATCGTATTCAACACGCTCAACTTTGGCCGGAATACTATCTTTGTTACGACGGAAGTCGATAAGGCGATAGTTTTTCTTGTGACCACCACCCATATGACGGGTAGTGATGTGACCATTATTGTTACGACCACCTGTCGAATTTTTCTTTTCGATAAGAGCGGCGTGAGGCGCGCCCTTATGCAGGTCGGGGTGTACAACCTTGACAACTGCGCGGCGACCGGCAGATGTTGGCTTAACTTTAACGATAGGCATGCTCTATCTCCTTACTCCGCGGACGCTGCGGTCAGATCAAATTCCTGACCTGGCACCAGGCTAACATAAGCCTTTTTCCAGTCCTTGCGACGACCCGATGTGCGACCGAAACGCTTGGTTTTACCCTTGGCGTTAATCGTTGCAACAGCGGCCACTTTGACATTGAACAGCAGCTCGACAGCAGCCTTGATCTCGGTCTTGTTGGCATCGGTCACAACGCGGAAAGCAACTTGCTGGTTCTTCTCAGCGATCAGCGTGCTTTTCTCGGACACGATCGGAGCGAGGATAACCTGCATCAGACGTTCTTGATTCATGCCCACTGCTCCTCAAGTTGCTTGACAGCGTCGCGAGTGATCACAATCTTCTTAAAGCGAAGCAGGCTGTATGGATCAGCTTGCTGGGCTTCGATCACCAGAACGTTAGGAAGGTTACGCGACGAAAGGTAAAGATTTTCATCGAGCTCTTTGGTGATGAACAGTGCCTGCTCCAGACCCATGGACTTCACAACACCGGCGAATTCCTTGGTCTTCGGCGTTTCAACCGACAGACTGTCAACCACGATCAGACGCTCATCACGTACCAGCTGGGACAGAATCGTCGCAACGCCAGCACGGAACATCTTGCGGTTAACCTTCTGGGTGAAGTTCTCGTCCGGCTTGTTCGGGAAAGCACGACCACCGCCACGACGAATCGGGGACGAAGTCATACCGGCACGAGCATTGCCAGTACCTTTCTGTTTGAAAGGCTTCTTGGTCGAGTGGCTAACTTCGGCACGTGTCAACTGCGCACGGTTACCGCTGCGAGCATTCGCCAGGAATGCAGTCACAACCTGGTGAACCAGAGCTTCGTTGTAGTCGCGACCGAACAGCGCATCAGACGCCAGCAGGTTCTCTACAGCCTGACCCTGGGTATTGATTACTTTCAATTCCATCACGCACCCGCCTTCACACTTGGACGAACCATCACGTCGCCATTCGTAGCACCAGGCACAGCGCCCTTAACCAGAATCAGCTGACGCTCGGTGTCGATACGAACAACCTCGAGGCACTGAACCGTGCTCTTGACGTTACCGTACTGGCCGGCCATACGCTTACCAGCAAACACGCGACCCGGATCCTGCGCCATACCGATAGAACCTGGGGTATTGTGCGAACGGGAGTTACCGTGCGATGCGCGGTTGGACGAGAAGTTGTGACGCTTGATCACACCCGAGAAGCCCTTACCCTTGGAGGTACCGGTCACATCGACCAGTTGACCTACCTGGAAAATTTCCACGGTAATAGCATCGCCAGGTTTGAAAGCGGAAAGCTCTTCAGCGGTCAGCGTGAATTCACGCATCCCACGACCAGCCTCAACGCCAGCTTTGGCGAAGTGACCAGCGGCAGCCTTAACAACGCGGCTTGCCTTACGCTCGCCAAAGGCGACCTGAACAGCAGTGTAACCATCCACATCGGAGGTTTTAATTTGCGAAACGCGGTTGGAAGCCATATCCAGCACAGTCACAGGGATGGAAGCACCATCCTCAGCGAAAATGCGGGTCATGCCGACCTTGCGTCCGACTAGACCTAAAGTCATGTTTATTTCCTTTTGCAGGTGCCGATTACGATTGACCAGCATACAAAAACAAAAGCGGACTCGCAAAATTGCGAGTCCGCAAATGTATCACAGAAAATTCATACAATGCAATAACTTAGCGTAACTGCATCGCGAATATCTGATTACTGCAGTTTGATTTCCACGTCAACGCCAGCCGGCAGGTCGAGCTTCATCAAAGCATCAACAGTCTTGTCGGTAGGGTCCACGATGTCCATCAGACGCAGGTGAGTACGGATTTCCAGCTGATCGCGGGACGTCTTGTTCACGTGCGGCGAACGCAGGATGTTGAAACGCTCGATCTTGGTCGGCAGCGGAACCGGACCCTTCACAACAGCGCCGGTGCGCTTTGCAGTTTCAACGATTTCCTGAGCCGAGCGATCGATCAGGTTGTAGTCAAACGCCTTCAGGCGGATGCGGATTTTTTGGCTTTGCATACTATTCTCCGCGCCTGATTAGGCGATGATCTTGGCGACGACACCGGCACCAACAGTACGGCCACCTTCGCGGATAGCGAAGCGCAGACCGTCTTCCATAGCGATCGGAGCAATCAGCTCAACCGTGATGGATACGTTATCGCCAGGCATCACCATTTCCACGCCTTCTGGCAGGCTAACAGCACCAGTTACGTCCGTCGTACGGAAGTAGAACTGTGGGCGGTAGTTAGCGAAGAATGGCGTGTGACGACCACCTTCGTTCTTGCTCAGTACGTAGATCTCACCAGTGAACTTGGTGTGCGGGGTGATGGAACCCGGCT
>NZ_RJTZ01000057.1:0-20827 GCF_024343515.1 Aquitalea sp. S1-19
CGCCGTGCGTTTCGCCACCACAGAGCGGCGGCGCAGCGGGAAGGCAAACAGCAGCCCGGCAGTCACCGCGAGCACCTGCGCGACAAACTTCACATCGTCGCGCCAGACGGCGGAGATCACCGGCTGCGGCGCCTGTGCGGCGTCGAGACTGGCGGCGGGGCGCTCGACACGGAACAGCAGCGTGTAAGTGCCGACCCCTTGCCCGAGCACGCCGCCGCGATTGACATAGCGCCCCGGCGGCAAATCTGCCCCCGGCCTGAACCCGCTATAACTGCCCAACGTGCCGTCCGCGTGGGCGACCAGCACATAGCCCGCATCATCGCGTGCCTCGGCCTGCACCACGATGCCGTCGCGGGCGACGCGCACCGCCTCGCCCAGCACCGCCCGTCCCTGCGCCTCGCCACCTGCCAGCGCCCCCATGCTGGGGATGGGCCGCAAGTAGGCGTAGCTGTCCTGATGCTGCGCCGACACGAGGCCGGGCCGGCTGCGGCGATTGAAGCTGACCTGCGCCCCCGGTGCCAGCCTGATTTCGGCGATGACCCGGCGCACTTCTTCCGGCCTGATTTCGACCTGCATGGGCCACGACTGCGTCGAGGATTGCACCGCCCAGGCCGGCGTGACTTCGATATGTACCGTCTCCGCCCAGCGACCGTTGCCCGACAGCGCAAGCGAGGTGCGCCCGTCGCTCAGGTGTTCGATATGCAGCTCGGACGCCCACAAGGGCGCACAGAGCAGCGCCCACAGCAAGCCCAGCGCCACACGTCCGTAATGCCAGCCATGCTTAATCAAGGCGCTGCCCTCCTTTGACCAGATAGGCCGCCTCGATGCGGCCGGTGTCCTTCTCCACCCCCAGGCCAGAATTTTCTGCGGTCGGCTCAAGCGCGTAGCAGCTTCCGGTACCGGCAATTTGACGACCCGCTTTGCCGCGCAGTGCTTCGGGCGCGTGCTCGAAACAGGCCATCGGGTAGACATGGCCCGGCTCGAACACCATCACGCTGCGGATGCCCAGCGTTTCGAGCAGGCTGACTGCGAGAATAGTCTTGTCCTCGCAGTCGCCGGCCGCTGCCGCCAGCGTCTGCCGCGGCGGCTTGATATAGTCGCGCCCGCCATCCGGATCGTTGCGGTAGTCGATACGGTCGGCGACGAAGCGCGCGATGCTGTCCGCCTCGCAAGCCTGATCGCGTACGGCGCAGCCTTTAACCAGACGCGATGCGAGCACATTGATTTCCGGGTCACGCGCATCCACTGCGGCCAGATAGTCGCGGTGCGGGTCGTCACGCAGCGGCCCGGCGATGCCCGGCACGGCGCTAGTCATTTTTGCCATTTGCAGCGCACCCGCCTCCGGACTGCGGTCGTACAGCAGCAGGCACACGCTGACACCGAACATGGCAAGCATGACCTTCCAGCCAGCGTCGAAGGTCGCCCGGTAATAGCGCAACACCAGCCAGGCCAGTGTCACCGCCGCCCACAATGCAACGGTACGGCCAAGGTATGGCATCGCCCACTGGCTGACGGGCAAGGCCAGCACCAGCACCAGCACGCCCAGCAAGACCAGCACGGCGGGTGCCTGACGACGGTTGCCGGACAGCGGCGTGCGACACTGTCCGCACAAGGGGCGGCGCGACGCCGCATTGTGCTGATCAATCCGGTTGGCACGCCCGCAGTGCGGGCACTTGCAATAAGAAAAATCTTCCGCCATTCATTTGCCCCATGGGTCATGCGAAAACTATTCAAGCGGACGATGAGCTGTGCCCGGCTGCGGACTATCTGCGCCGCAACAGCCGGCGCGGCAGCAGCCAAACCGGCAGCAGCATCAAAAGCGCGGAGAGTCCCAATGCCAGCCATGCCGGCAGCCCCAAACCGAAGGCCAGGGAAAAGCCCAGCGCCTGACATGCTTCCAGTGGCGCCAGCAATAGGTGCAAGCCGGACAGGCCGGCATAGCCATCCAGCAAAGCCGCTTCGAAATAGAGAATGGCCAGGCCAAACGCCACATAGATCAACCGGTAGGTCATACGCCATCCCTTAGTCATAAATAAATGTTATCTTAACAGCACACACGCCTTGCATCTGCCGTTTGATATCGGCCTGTTGTGCTTTGAGCGAGCCCCGTTCCCGCAAGCCGGCCAGCGCCATGATGAACGCCACGGCAATCAAGCCTCACTGCGGCCCTTGTCCTGTCCTACTCTGGTGAGGTTACCCTTTTCTCTCAGTCCCACCCCGTTTCAGTAAGGAGAAGATCATGCGACAACTGTGGATGCTTTTATGGGCGCTTAGCCTCGCCACGCTGAGCGGCTGCGGCTACAACACCCTGCAATCGACTGACGAGCAAGTGAAAGCGGCCTGGTCCGAGGTCTTGAACCAGTATCAGCGCCGTGCCGATCTGGTGCCCAATCTGGTACGCACGGTGCAAGGCTATGCCAGCCATGAAAAAGACGTGCTGCTGCAGGTGACCGAGGCACGCTCGCGGGTGGGCAGCATGCAAATCACACCCGAGCTTGCGAATGATCCGGCGGCACTGGCGCGTTTTCAGCAGAATCAGGCGCAGCTGGGCGGCGCGCTATCGCGCCTGCTGGCGGTGGCGGAAAATTATCCGCAACTGAAGTCGGACACCGGCTTTCGTGACCTGCAGGCCCAGCTGGAAGGTACGGAAAACCGCATTACCGTGGCGCGCAACCGCTATATCAAGGCGGTACAGGAATACAATCTGAGCGTGCGCAGCTTTCCCTCCAACCTGACCGCGATGGCCATGGGTTATCAGGTCAAACCCAACTTCAGCGTCGAGAACGAGCAAGCCATCTCCACCGCGCCGACCGTCGATTTCGGCCAGACACCCGCCAAACCGGCACCGGCGCAATGATCAGCCCGCGCGCGCTGCGCCTGCTCGCGGCGCTTGCCCTGTTGCTGCCGCTGTGGGTGGGGCTGGCGCATGCCCGACAGGTGGCCATACCGGCCTTGAACGCCCATGTCACCGACCTGACCGGCACCTTGAGCGCAGAGCAAAGCGCGACACTGGACGCCCGACTCGCCGCGTTTGAAACGCAAACAGGCAGCCAGATTGCACTATTGATGGTGCCCACAACCGGCGATGAAACCATCGAGCAATACGCTCTACGCGCCGCCGAGCAATGGAAACTGGGGCGCAAGGGGGTGGATGACGGGGCGTTGTTAGTGGTCGCCAAGGACGACCGCGCTTTGCGCATCGAGGTAGGCTACGGTCTGGAAGGGGTGCTGAACGACGCCACCAGCAAGCGCATTATCAGCGAAGTGATCGTGCCGGCTTTCAAACAGGGCCATTTTTACGATGGACTGGAGGCAGGTCTGAACAGCATGATGCAGGTGATTAAGGGCGAAGCCCTGCCCGCCCCAAAGCAGGCGCAGCCATCCCTGCAAACGCAGTTATCCGAACTGGCGCCGCTGCTGCTGATGGCGGTGTTCATCGGCGGTGCCGTATTGCGCAGCCTGATCGGGCGCTTGCCGGCTGCTTTCCTCACCGGTGGCGGCATCGCCATCGCAGTATGGATGCTGTTGGGTGTGGGCATCCTCGCCCTGCTTTCAGGCCTGATGGCTTTTGTCTTGACCCTGATGGGAAACATGGCTGCTTATAGCCGCGGCGGGTCGGGCCGCAGCAGCGGACATGGCGGCGGTTTTGGGGGCGGCTTCGGCGGGGGCGGCGGTGGTTTTGGCGGAGGCGGCGCCTCGGGAAAATGGTGATGACAAAACTGACACGCATCTTGCGCCACCTAAGCCTAAGCAGCTGGCAGCTCAGGCGCACCTTTACTCCTGCGCTGCTGGATAATATCGAACACGCCATACGCGCAGGCGAGCAACGCCATTGCGCCCAAGTGTGCTTTGCGGTGGAAGGCGCCCTCTCCGGGTGCGCACTGCTGGCCGGCACGACAGCGCGTGAGCGCGCGATCGAGGTGTTTTCGCGCTTGCGCGTGTGGGACACCGAGCACAATAACGGCGTGCTGATCTACCTGCTGCTGGCCGATCGCGATGTCGAAATCGTTGCCGATCGCGGCATCAGTGCCCGCGTGGCACCGGCGCAATGGGAGGCCATTTGCCACACGATGGAAGCCGCATTTCGCCAGGGCCAGTTCGAGCAGGGTACGCTTGCCGGCATCGAGGCGCTGACGCAGCTTTTACACCATCACTACCCGGCAAACGGCACACCCCGGCCCAATGAAATTGCCGACCGGCCGGTCGTATGGTGAGCGCAGCAAACTGGCTGCTGCCTGCCGCCTTACTCTTATCCTCGGCCGCACAGGCATTTGACTGCCAGCGTGCGGCCAGCCCTGACGAGCGGCTGATTTGCGCCGAGCCAGCCCTTATCGCACTGGATAAGGAACTCTCCGACCTCTATCGCGCTACGCTTTCCGCCTCGCCCCGGCCCGCTTTACTCAAGGCGCAACAACGCGCCTGGCTCGCCGTAGAGCGCGCGCGCTGTCGCGACGAGCCCTGCCTGAGCGCGACTTACCGCGCCCGGCTCCAGACGCTTCATTCGGCATGGCGCAGCTTTAGCGACCCTGCGCTGGGCATCGCCTTCCCTTACCCTGTCAGCCGCCCGCCCGCACGCGGCTGTCGTGACAGCAAAAGCTGTATCGCACTGGGGCGCGGTCATGAGCCTGAGCTGAGCGCCGAAGTGTTTGACGGCGCCTGGGAAAACATCGCGACTCAGCAGGCGGTGTTCGAGCGCACGGCGCAAGGCTGGGTCGCACACGGGCGTAATGGCAGCTATCCGGTGCAAACCCTGCATGGCAGTGGCTGGCAAGGGCTGCTGGCGGTGGTGGACTGCGGGGTCAGCGATAGTCAGGGTTTTCATGGCGCCGGCGGGGAATGCCTGTGGGCGGTCGCGGGTAATGGCCGGCGCGCCGTGGTATTCGATAGCCAAGGCCTTCGCGGCAATGATGAGGCCAGCCGCTATAGCATCCGCCACCTCAAGTTTCTGCCCTGAGCTGTCCTAGACTGGAGACTTCTACCCTGCGAAGCGCTGCCATGAAAACGCTAGTCGACACCCTGACTCCCTTGCTGCCCAAGGCCAAAACCGAATATCTGCAAGCCCTGCGCGAGGGTGGCGCGCTGCTGGAGCAACACGGGCTGAATACGCCGCTACGGCTTGCCCACTTTTTGGCGCAGATGCTGCACGAAACCGGCGGCTTAAGCGTGCTGCGCGAAAACATGAATTACAGCGCACCGCGTTTAAGCCAGATTTTTGGTGTGGGCCGGCACAGCGCCGCCATCACCCCGGCACAGGCGACGGCACTCTCCGGCCACCCCGAGGCGATTGCCGAGCGCGTTTACGGGCTGGGCAATCCGCGTAAAGCCAGGGAGCTGGGCAACACCGAGGCGGGGGATGGTTTTCGTTTTCGCGGCAATGGCCTGCTGCAAACCACAGGCCGCGGCAATCACCGGCGTATGGGTGAGGCCTGTGGTGTCGATTTCGAGGCACACCCCGAATGGGGCACCGTGCCCGGGCATGCACTCAAGCCGGCGCTCACCGAGTGGAGCGAAGGCAAGCTGAATGCGCTGGCCGACAAAAACGATATTCGCGCCATCACCCGGGCCATCAATGGCGGTTACAACGGCTTGCCCGAACGCATGGCCTGGTTCGCCAGGCTGTGGCCCTTATTGCAAGAAAGTAATCAGGCAGCGTGGCAGCATGCCGAGCCGGACAATGACAGCAGCTGGTTGCAGCAGGCATTAAATGATCTGGGAGCGAACCCCAGACTGATAGTCGATGGGCGCTATGGGCCGGCGACAACACGCGCGGTGCGCGCTTTCCAGCAAGCCGCGCATATCAAGGCCGACGGCATTGCCGGGCCGGTGACGCGCGAAACCATCAAATTGCGGCTGGCAACACTCAGGTAAGCATCAAAGTCTGCCGCCGCAAACACCACGCAACGATGCGCCGGCAGGCACATCGTTGCTGCAGGGCTTTAAATCAGGCCTTGCCGAAGTATTTCTCGTAAATTTTCTGGTAAGTGCCCTCTTCCTTCACCTTGCGAATGCCGCCATTGATTTTCTCCAGCAGTTCGGCGTCGCCCTTGCGCACGGCAATACCGTAGTATTCCTTGTCAAAGTCTATGCCCTCGATCACGGCCAGCTTGTCACCACCGTTATGGGTGATGTAGTTAGCCACGACGCCGTTGTCCCCGATGGTGGCCTGCACGCCGCCGTTCTCCAGCTCCTTGAGCGCCAGATCAAGCGACTCGAAACGCTTGATGTCGGTACTGGTCGCGCCCATCAGTTTCTGAGCAATGGTGTCACCGGTTGAGCCGGCCAGTACCGAAACCTTCATTCCCTTGAGCTCTTCAGCCTTGGCAATGTTCTTGCCAGTTGGCAGTACGACCAGCTGGGTTGCTTCAAAGTAAGGCTCGCTAAAATCCATGGAAGCCTTGCGCTGCTCGGTAATGGTGATCGCCGACATCAGAAAATCGCTGTCGCCATTGGCCAGCCCGTTAAAAATGCCTTCCCACGGGGTATTGCCCATCTCGACCTTCATCCCTGCTGCATCGGCAACAGCCTGCGCCAGTTCGATCTCGAAACCCTGCAACTTGCCATCGGCGGCTACCGATTCAAACGGTGCAAATGCCGCATTCACGCCCATGCGATACACCTTATCAGCCCCTGCCCCACCTTCCGCCACAGTCTCGGTCTTGCCGCCGCAAGCGGCCAGCACCAGCGTCAATACGACGGCAAGGCTCTTGATATAACGCTTCATTTTTATCTCCTACAAGTCATCAGCAAGGTCAGTAGTGGATGGTCTACCCCCAGAATCAGCCACCCTTAATGGATAAATTATCCAATTCAGCTAGATGATATTGCATTGAAATGACGTTGGCCAATCACATTTACAAGAAATGACTATCAAAAAATAGGCATTCTGACGGGAAAGATCGTAAGGTCAGCCCCAGCGCCGTCCGGTCGATGCGCGGGAAAATCAAACCGGCACGCTAAATTTCAATTGCATAGCGCAAGACGAAGACCACGACAATACGATAAGATTGTAAATTCTCACTTACACTAATTGCGGTCGCCATGACCCCGTTTTTGCTGTCACAGATTTGCATTGCCATCGCAATGTGCTTCGATGTCATGACATTCCAGTTCAAGCAGCGCAAGCATGTGGTGTATTGCCTGGTCTCAGCCAATATCCTGATCGGCCTGCACTTTTTCCTGCTGGAACAGTGGACGGCGGTGCTATTGATGGCGATTGCAGCCTTACGCAATACGGTCAGCCTCTATCTCAACTCGCGGCGCATCATGTTTGGCTTTATCGGGCTCACCCTGATCGTAACCGCCATGACTTACCAAAGCGCTTTGAGTTTGCTGGCGGGCGCAGCGGCCTTGTTGCCGAATATCGCCATGTTCAGTGGCTCGGATAAAAGAATGCGGATTTTGCTGATGGTGAGTACCTGTATCTGGATCCTGCATAACAGTCTGGCCGGCTCACCGATGGCCATTTTGATGGAGGTACTCTTTCTGGCCGGCAATCTGGTCGGTTATTACCGCTTCTACCTGCGCGGCGACCGCCGGCTCGCCTGAGTACTTCAGTAAAGCTGTTACACATGAAAAAGCCCGGGAATGACGCCCCAGGCTTTTTGCAATCAGGCGGCGCTGCCACCCCAGTCGTCAGGCACTTTGGTTGTCGTCCACCAGACGGTACAGCCAGCCACCCAGCACACCCCCAACCAGAGGTGCCAGCCAGAACACCCACAACTGGGCAACGGCCCAGTCGCCAACAAACAGCGCAACGGCGGTGCTGCGCGCCGGGTTAACCGAGGTGTTATCGACCGGTATCGAGATCAGGTGGATCAGCGTCAGGCACAAACCGATCGCCAGGGGTGCGAAGCCTGCCGGCGCTTTTTTGCTGGTCGAACCCATCACCACGAACACAAACATCATGGTCATCACAACCTCGCAGATCATCACCGCACGCAGATCGTAACCACCAGGCGAGTGTTCGCCGTAGCCGTTACTGGCAAAGCCACTGGCCAGATCGAAGCCGGCCTTACCGCTGGCAATCAGGTAGAGCACGCCAGCCGCAACCAGACCACCAATCACCTGGGCGATCATATACGGCAACACCTTGTTGGCCGGGAAACGCCCCCCTGCCCATAGGCCTACCGAGATTGCCGGATTAAGATGGCCACCCGAGATCGGACCGATGGCGTAGCAGGCAGTCACTACGGTCAGGCCAAAGGCGAGCGCCACACCGGCAAAGCCGATACCCAGTTCGGGAAAGGCGGCCGCCAGCACCGCGCTGCCGCAGCCACCCAAAACCAGCCAGAAAGTACCGATACCCTCGGCAAGATAGGCTTTCATATTCATCTCCGTTTCAATTTTATATATTAGCTTTTGATCATGTGGCTTGGCATTTTATGCATCCAGCTGCAGCCCCAGCTCACCGGACAAACATGCCAGCACATGATGGCGACTTGCGCAGTTGGCATGCAGCATCCCTTCTTCATCCAGCGTGCCTCCCTGATTGATATAGCCCAACGCGCGCCAGATGCGCGCACTCCTTGCCAAGGGCCACAAGATACCGCTCATGGTTTCAGGCCGGGTATGGGTCAGCAACAGGCGCAAGCTGCCGGCAGGAAAGACGTGCTCGCGCGCCTCGGCGCTCAGGCAATAGGCTGCCTCTGTCGCATCCCTTGGCGCGCGCAGGCGAGCCGGCTCAATCAGTGCGATCACCTCATGCGCTACGCCGTGCTGCGCCAGCACCGCGGAGGCGGCCAGCATTTCGTTCAGTTGCGCTGCACCCATAGCCAGCAATTGCACCTGCTGCGACGACTCGCCGCTGTGCGCGATGCGTACCCAGCCCTGAGCCAGCGCCTGCCATGCACAAGCCATATCCAGATGCTGTGGCTGCACGCGCTTGGGCACAATGAGATTGCACACCTGCCCATGGCTGCTGTAACAGGACAATAAGGCGGCCACCGCTGTTGCCGCATCAAACGGAAACAGTACCCGGCAACTATCGGCCATCTCGCCCAGCAAGGCCTCGGCCAGAGTCGTGTCCTGATGCGACTGTTCGTTCTTGCCGTTTTCCCAGGTGTGCGAGGTCGAGATCACCGGCACCGACAGCCAGTGCGGCGCGCGACCGGCCGCGCGCAGATGGCGGGCAAAAATCACCTCCTGACGGATGGCCCCCAGCATCTTGACGGCAAACGCCTCATAACTCGCCACCAGCGACAGCCCGCCCTTATTGGCCAGTGCGGCACACACAACGGCCTCCTCGTTCAGCGCGGTAATCACGCAGCCATCCTGCGCCTCGGCAATGCCGGCCTCGGGTGCCAATACCCGGTGCTTGAGCTTGTCCAGTGTGCGGCACAGGTGATTGCTGCGCATCTCGTCCGGGTTGCCCACCCGCACCCGCAGACCGGGATTGGCATCGATCAGCGCGCAAAATGCGCTATCCAGCGCATCCATGGGGGAAGACGAGCCGGCTGGCTCCGGCACAGGCAGCGGCAATTGCGGGATGGGAATATTCCGGCAAGCCAGCGCATTGTCGCGCTCGCGCAGCCGGCCTTGTGCATCGTGACGGGATAGTGTGGCGCGTGCTTCCAGTATGGCGGGCAGGCACTGATAGAGAACACTGGCACCGGCGTGAAACTCGGCTCGCGCCGCCGCATCAAGATAGGGGTTGGCGCATAAAGGCAGATTGTGCGCGGCATTCGTGCCGGCACCGGGAAAGCCCCAGCCCTTGACCGTCTCGGCCACGATATACGGCAGCGGCAAAGGCAGGACAGCACGCCCGGAGGCGACCGCTTCTGCCGTGGCTTCCAGCCTGTCCTCGGCCTCTAGAATGGCGCAGGCAAAAGCGGCAGGGTCGCGCCCGTCTATCAGCATGGGTGCAAAGCCGTTGAGTGTCAGGTGGCGGCAGAACCAGCCCACGCCGTCAGGACGCCCCATACTGGTTTTCTGATCGATACGCCGGCCGTTGGCTATCATCACCGGCACCACCAGCCCGCTATCGGCACTACGCCACCAGCGGCTCATCCAGTCGCTACCACGCTGTTCCTCGAATGCGCCATCGCTCAGAAAAGCCACCAGACGCTCACCCGGCAAGGGCATATGCACATACTGCAGTTCAGCAAAACCCAGATAACCGCCCTCGATCAGGCCGCCGGCGGTGTAAGCGTTGACATGACTGCCCAACGGACAGTCCATCTGGTAGGAGTAAAAATCAGCGGCCAGCCGGCTTAGCCCCGCCTCGGACAAGGCATAGCGCGCGGCATGCGCCGGGCTCATATTGTCCAGCAGCACATTGCAAGCATCGATGGCAGCCACACAGTGGCCCTGCCCCATCAGCCAGGCACGGGTGTGGCCAGTCAGCGAATTAGCCGCCATATAGCCCAGATAGGCAACCACCATATTGAGCGAGCCGCCGGTATGCCCCTCCGGCTGCGCCTTGAAGTCAGCGCTGTCCAGCGCCCGCCCATCCAGATACACCCGCTCGGCGTAGGTCATATGCGCAACCAGCCACATGCCGGCACACGCCAGCACATCGGCGGCGTGCAATTGTGCATAGACATCCGCACGGCTGTTCACTTTCCCCGCTGCGAGCAAACGCCCGGCCAGTTTATATACCGCCAGCTGGGTTGCACTGCCATGCACGACAGGCCCGACGCCCAGTGCCCACGCCGCAAAATCCGCATCGGCCGCACGATAAAGTGCGGCCTCGCGCTCGCCCTGATATTGCCGGGCTTCGTCATCCATCACCATGACCACCACTCCCCCTCTGGCCGGCCACGCTGCGTGGCCGCAGGTTTGAGAATAGCCAAGGGCAGGCTGGACATAAATTTATGGTCAGCCTGACCGAATAGAAAACAGCCCAGCAAGCGTAGCCTGCTGGGCTGTTGAATTCAGACGGACCATCTCATTAAGCCCAGCCTGCCTTACCAGGCAGCCGGGCTTTTTGATTGCACGGGCAAGGCCCGCGCTCAAGCAATACTCAGAAAATCACGCGCGACAACATTTGCTCGTCGTGGTGGGTCATGCTCTTGTCGAAATCATCGACCATGATCACTTCGCGCTTCAGGCGTCGGGCGCGGGACACCGCAGCAAACTCCTCCTGCGACAACCAGCCCTTGGCCAAGGCCTCGTCCAGCCGCTCGCGCGCGGTAATGGTCGCGAACTTGCCATCGCGTACCAATTTCTTCAGCTTGGTTTCTGCCGCTTCGGTCGCAATGATGGCCAGCATGGCAGGTTCGAGTACGCCGACTGCATCCGCTTCATCCTGCGGCTTGTAGACACCCTGCACCAGACGGTCGCGTGCGGCACCCGGCGTCATCATCAGGCGGGCAATTTTGGTGCCGGTACGGTCACTGGCAGGTTTGGCAGTCATGCCCCACGGGAAGATGATCTTGCGCAAGACCCAAGCCAGCGGCTTGCTTGGCAAGTTGCACAAAAAGCCGTCCATCGCCTGCTGCACATCGTAGATGGCGCTTTGTACCGCATAGTGCATCAGCGGCAGATCATCCTTTTGCGCGCCCTGATCTTCGAAATGCTTGAGCGAAGCCGAGGCGATGTACAGGCCGGACAGCATGTCGCCCAGACGCGCCGAAAGTTTCTCGCGGAACTTGAGCGTGCCGCCCAGGCTAAACATGGCCATATCGGACAGCAGGGCAAAAGCACTGGAGTAGCGCGTCAACTGGCGATAATAGCATGCGCTCTCGCCAGCTTTCGGGCTCGCGGCAAAGCGCGCACCAGACAAACCCAGCCAGAGCGAGCGGAAGATATTGCTGATGACGAAGTTGATATGGCCGGTGATCGCCTGGTCAAACTCCACCACATCGTTGGCCATGGCCGATTTCATTTCACGCAGCACGAAAGGATGGCAACGGATCGCACCCTGGCCATAGATGATCATGGAACGGGTCAGGATATTGGCGCCTTCCACCGTGATGCCGATAGGAATAGCCTGATAGGCACGGCCCAGATAGTTGCGCGGCCCCAAGACCACAGCCTTGCCGCCATGCACATCCATCGCGTCGTTCAGCACTTTGCGCATGCGCTCGGTGTTGTGATACTTGAGAACGGCGGACAAGACCGATGGCTTCTCGCCGATATCCAGTCCGACCAGCGCCAGATTCTGTGCCGCTTCCATCTGGTAGGTGTAGCCGCCAATGCGCGCCATGGCTTCGTCCACCCCTTCGAACTTGCCGATAGGCAGGCCGAACTGGTCGCGTACGCGGGCAAAAGCGCCGGTGGCAAAGCTGGTGAACTTGCCGGTCGCAACCGACATCGCCGGCAGCGAGATGCAGCGGCCAACCGACAGGCACTCGACCAGCATGCGCCAGCCTTTGCCGGCATTGGCCTGACCGCCGATAATCCAGTCCATCGGGATGAATACGTCACGCCCCGAAGTCGGGCCGTTCATAAAAGCTGCGCCACCCGGATAGTGGCGACGGCCGATCTCAACGCCTACATGCTCGGTCGGCACCAGCGCACAGGTAATGCCCAGTTCGTCTTTGTCCCCGATCAGATGATCCGGGTCATACATTTTGAACGCCAGGCCAAGAATGGTGGCCACCGGTGCCAGCGTAATCCAGCGCTTTTCCCAGCTCACACGAATGCCCAGCACATTGTCGAAGTGCTCGCCCGAACGCGGGTCGGTATAGGAACCACGGCAGACAATGCCGTAGTCCGGAATCGAGCCTGCATCAGAGCCTGCCGACGGACTGGTCAGCGCAAAACACGGCACTTCCAGACCTTTGGCCAGACGCGGCAGGTAATAGTCTTTTTGTGCTTCGGTGCCATAGTGCTGCAATAGTTCGCCCGGCCCCAAAGAGTTGGGCACCATCACCGACACGGCCGCCGTACCGCCACGGGTGGCGATCTTGGTGACTACCTTGGCATGCGCGTAATTGGAGAATTCCAGACCGCCATATTTCTTTTTGACGATCATGCCCAGGAAACCGTTGTCCTTGATGAACTGCCACACCTCAGGCGGCAAATCCTTCAATTCATGGGTGATTTTCCAGTCGTCCACCATCGCGCACAAGGCTTCGGTCGGACCATCAATAAACGCCTGCTCTTCCGGCGAAAGCTTGGGATCGGGGAAAGCCAAGAGGCGCTTCCAGTCAGGCTTGCCGGAAAACAAATCCTTATCCCACCACACCGTGCCTGCGTTGATGGCTTCCTGCTCGGTCTGGCTCATGGCCGGTGTAATCTTCTTGAAGATTTTGAACACCGGGCCGGTAAAGAGCGCGCGCCGCAAAGGCGGCAGATTCAGGATCAGCGCAACCACGGCAAATGCCCCCCACAGCCCGGCAGCAATCGAACAGCCACCGATAAACTGGGCGGCAGCAAGCCAGGCAGCAATAAGCAGCGTCCAGGCAATAACCGGTGCGCGCCAGTAGGCGAGCACACCGATCAGCAAGACAAGAGCAAGGGCGTAAATCATCTTATGGTTTCCTCGTATTGACCCGTTTCAGTCAGAAGCAGGCATGGTCAGACCTGCAAGTACAAAGGGCACTAGATGCTGGACGATGGCTTCCGGGTCCCGCGCGGTGACGACCGGGCTTTTACGGAAGATTTTCAGCACATCATTACCGGCAAAGGCATTGAACATCAGTCCAAAGGCGAAGTGCATGCGCCATGACAGATCCTGCTCGCCAAGCTCAGGCAACGCACGGCGAAAAGCCTGCGTATAACGCTCGACAAATTCACTGTACTCGCGTGACAGCGCCTCGCGCAGCAGTCTGTGGTTCTCCACCAGCGCGCGCGACAGCAAGCGCACGAATAAGGCTCCGCCACGCGCAGGATCGCGCGACAACGCCAGGCAAGGGCGAATGAACGTCATTACCACCCGTTCTATCGAATCCCCTGCCCCTTTTGCCTCGAGCGCATCCAGTTCCGCCAGGCACGCGCTGATCAGCGGCGTAAAGCGGCGCATGAATACCGACTCGAATAGCGCGTCTTTGGAACCGAAGTGGTAGTTGACAGCCGCAAGATTGACTTCAGCTTGCTGGGTAATCATGCGCAGTGAAGTCGCCTCGAAGCCGTGTTCGACAAACAGCAACTCGGAAACTTCGAGTATTCGGGTGGCGGTATCGGAGCGATTCACTTCCATAGCATTAAGCGTCTTTTGTATGTTTGCAGTTAGGTCTGTTGTATTCATTTTATTGTTCGAACAACCGTTTGAAACTTACGTTTTAAGTTGATCCATGTCAAGCAAATTTGCCCATGGCATGGCCGGATAGCAAAAAAAACCGGCAGCTAGTGCAGCTGCCGTTTGAATTATACGTATGAACAATGAGTAATTATTCTGTTTTTGTCGCGCTTTAGCACAAACCCCGCAGCAAATCCTGTTTCAAATCGTCAATATGCTCGAGGCCAACCGAAATTCGCAACAATCCTTCGCCTATGCCGGCCTTGGCCCGCGCCTCCGGCGTGACACGCGCATGCGTGGTGGAGGCTGGATGGGTGATCGTGGTTTTCACATCGCCCAGATTGGCGGTGCGCGACAGCACCTGACAGGCATCGTAAATACGCCATGCCGCATCGCGTCCGCCTTCCAGTTCGAACGAAACCACCGTACCGCCGGCACTTTGCTGGCGCATCGCCAGCGCATGCTGCGGATGACTGGCAAGCCCAGGATAAAACACGCGCTTGACGCCAGGCTGAGTCTCCAGCCACTGCGCCAGGGCAAGTGCCGAAGCACATTGACGCTCCATGCGGATAAACAGCGTTTCCAGACCCGAGAGCAGCACCCAGGCATTGAATGGCGACAAGGTCGGGCCTGCAGTACGCACATGCAGATAGATTTGCTCGATCAGCGCATCGCTCCCAACGACCGCCCCCCCGTGCACGCGGCCATGGCCATCCAGCGACTTGGTGGCCGAGTGCACCACTAGGTCGGCCCCCAGACGCAAAGGTTGCTGCAGGGCCGGTGAACAGAAACAGTTATCCACCACCAGGAGCGCATCATGCGCGTGCGCAAGATCGGCCAGCGCGGCAATATCCGAAATCTCGGTCAAGGGATTGGAGGGCGTCTCCAGGAACAACAAGCGGGTATTCGGCCGCATGGCGGCGCGCCAGGCTTCGGGGTCCGTGGCCGAAACAAAGCTGACCTCGACACCGAAACGGGTCAGCAAGCCGGAAAACAGATTGATGGTCGAGCCGAACAGGCTTTGCGACGAGACAATATGGTCGCCCGCCTTAAGAAAAGTCAGCATCACACCCTGAATGGCCGCCATGCCGCTGGCGGTGGCAATGGCACGCTCGCCCCCCTCCAGTGCCGCCAGACGTTGCTGAAAAGCCGTTACCGTCGGATTACTGAAGCGGGAATAGGTGTAGCCTTCTTTTTCGCCCAGAAACATCGCGGCAGCATCGGCGGCATTGTCGTAGGTAAAGCTGGACGATAAAAACAGCGCCTGGCTATGCTCGTTAAATTCGCTGGTTTCACGCCCGGCACGGATGGCCAGCGTTTCGGGGTGCAGGTTCGGTTCGCTCATCATGGTTTCTTTTGTCGTGGTTATAAATAAGCTTGAGAGAAAACGGATACGCAAAACGGGGATCAGCACCCGTGCCAGGCACGACGCCAAATCCCCGTTTTATCTGTGTCCAGGCAGGCCTTATATCAGGTTCTGCTCGGCCACATTCAGATTCAAATCCAGCATCTGCGCTTCGGGGCCTTCACTGCCTTTCTTGCGTGCACTCTCTACACGGTCCAAAAAGGCGTCATCGATGTCGCCAGTCACATAGATGCCGGAGAAGCACGAGGTCTCGAAATGCTTGAGCTTGGGGTTGACCGAATGCACGGCTTCTTCCAGCGCTTCCAGATCCTGATAAATCACCGCATCGGCGCCAATTTCGCGCGCAATTTCGGCTTCGCTGCGACCGGTAGCCAGCAATTCGGCACGTGTCGGCATATCGATACCGTAAACATTGGGGAAACGCACGGCTGGCGCGGCCGAGGCGAAATAGACTTTTTTGGCGCCGGCATCACGCGCCATCTGAACGATCTCGCGCGAGGTCGTGCCGCGCACGATAGAGTCATCCACCAGCAAGACATTGCGGTCGCGGAACTCGCAACCCACCGGGTTGAGCTTCTGACGCACGGATTTTTTACGCACGCCCTGGCCCGGCATAATGAAGGTGCGGCCGATATAACGGTTTTTGATAAAGCCTTCGCGGTATGGCAGATTCAGACTCACCGCCAGTTGCAATGCACTGGGGCGGCTCGTGTCCGGAATCGGCACAACCACATCGATATCCAGCTCGGGCAAGACGCGACGCACCTTGTCGGCCAGCATATCCCCCATCACCAGACGGGCCTGATAGACCGAGGCGCCGTCTATCACGCTATCGGGGCGGGCAAAATAGACATATTCGAACAGGCAAGGCGCATGCTGGGCACCTTCGGCGACCATTTTGCTGTGAAAGTCACCCTCGAAGCTGACATACACGCATTCACCCGGTTCTACATCGCGCAACAGGCTGTAACCGGAACAATCCAGCGCCACCGACTCGGAGGCAAACATATATTCGGTCTGGCCATTTTGCTCGCATGTGCCAATCACCAGCGGGCGAATGCCGTTCGGGTCGCGAAAAGCCACCAGGCCATAGCCGGCAATCATCGCCACGACGGCATAGGCGCCCTTGACCCGGCGGTGCACGGCTGCAATGGCTTCAAATACCGCATCCACCGACAACTCGAAGCCCTCGACCCGGTTGGCCAGCTCATGGGCGAACACATTGAGCAGTACTTCCGAATCGGAATTGGTATTGATATGGCGCAGATCATGCCGGTACATCTCGGCTTTGAGTTCTTCGGTATTGGTCAGGTTGCCGTTATGCGCCAGCACGACACCGAAGGGGGAATTCACATAAAAAGGCTGCGCTTCGGCCAGATTATCGGCCGAGCCTGCCGTCGGGTAGCGCACATGCGCAATGCCCGCATGGCCGGACAGCGAGCGCATATTGCGGGTACGGAACACATCACGCACCAGGCCGCTGCCTTTGTGCATGTGAAAGGTCTTGCCATTGGCCGTCGCAATCCCTGCTGCATCCTGACCGCGGTGCTGCAGGACTTGTAGTCCGTCATACAGCAACTGGTTGACGGGCGAGCTGGCAACAACGCCGAGAATTCCACACATATCAAGACTTCCCCGAAGGTTTCTGTTTTTAAAGGGTAGAACGTGCCATCGGTGCAGCGATGCTGCCCGACAGCAAAAATAACTCAGCCAAACTTGATGCGCTCGGCCAGCACTTGCGGCAGCCATGGACGCAGCGACAAAGCCACCTGTTCGAATGGCTGCGCCAGTAACGCATTTTGCCATGTCGGGCTTTTGGGCAAGTCGCTTAAGCCGCCCAGCATCACCAGCACGGTGGCCAGCAATAAGCCACGCGCCAGCCCGAAAAACAGCCCCAGCAGTTTATTGACCCCGCCCAGACCGACCGAATCCACCACACTGGTCAGTGTCAGGCGCAATAGCGCACTGCCAAGCCAGGTCAATAGCAGCAGGACAATAAAGCCGCCGATCAGACGCAGACCATCGCCGGGCAAAGGCAGATAATGGGCCGCCAGCGGCGCAAAGGTCTTGGCCACCCAGAATGCCATCAGCCAGGCAGTCAGCGACAAAACTTCGGCAATCAGCCCGCGCATCAGCGCCAGCAACATGGAGCCGACCACCACGGCCAGCATCACATAGTCAAAAGTCGTCATTTAGCAGAAACCACCATGCCGCTTACGCCAGCCTTGGACAAGCGGGCCAGCGCAGCCTGCGCCTCGGCCTGACTGCCATAAGGCCCCATGCGCACACGCACCACTTCGCCCTTGCTGGTCTGTACCTTGCTGAATTGGGCCGACATGCCGCTGGCGGCCAGACGCGCGCGCAGCGCATCGACTTTGGCTGGGTCGCTCAGCGCGGCAAGCTGCACCATATAGCGGCCGGATGGCGCCGCCTCGGTCTTGGCCGGCGCGCGGCTTTCACGCCCTTCCAGAATGGCCAGCGGATCTTGCTCGACAGCCGGTTTCACCTTAACGGTTTCGACCTTGGGCTGCGGCTTGACCGGCTCGGGTTTGGGAGCCGGCTTGACAGGTTCCGGTGCCGGCTTCACGGCCGGCTTATCAAGCGGCAAGCTTGCCGGAGGCGGCGCAACAGCAACAGTTGGCAGCGGCGCAGGCACGGGCTCCGGCTCGGCCGGAAGGCTTGCCACTATCTCGGTCGGACCGGATGCATCGGGCACGGCATCAACAAGCGGCGCGGACGCATCGGCCACGGCGACTGCCGCAGCGGCTTCCGATGCGGCATGCCCGATCACCTCGATGGCTTCCGGTTTCATTTTTTGGTCGGGAATGGCGCCCAGCACATTCCACAACACAACAGTCGCAACCAGCACCAGTGCCACAGCACCGACCAGACGCCGGCGCGCACGTTTACGCAACTGGGTAAGTTCTTGATCTCTCGATAGTCCGGTCATGCCGCCCTCAAGCAGATTGGGTCCGTGCAGCCATCACGGCCGCTACAGTATGAAACGATCCAAAAACGGTGATTCTATCATTCTCTGTGGCATGCGATAAGGCGCTATGCCATGCGTCTTCCACTTTGGGAAAAACATGGATATTGCGCAGACCATGTGCGGCAAGCTTTTCGGCGATCTCGGCAGCTGTTTGCGAGCGCGGACCATCCAGCCCGCCCACATACCAGTAGTCGATATCGTCACGCAGTATCTCCACCACGGCGTCCAGGTCCTTATCCGCCAGCATGGAGAAAACCGCATAGCGGTTTTCGGCAAACGCCAGTTGGCGCAGGCTGGCCGATAATGCCCGTGCCGCATGCGGATTGTGACCGACATCCAGCACTGTCACCGGCCGCCCCGGCAGAACCTGGAAACGCCCGGGCCACTCGACCTCGAGCAGGCCGCGCTTGATGGCGCCAAGGCTAACCGGCAAACGCGGACGCAAGGCTTCCAGCACGGCCAAAGCCGCAGCGGCATTGCCCATCTGATAGCCGCCGCGCAGCGCCGGCACCGGCAAGGCATGCAAGGCACGCTCACCCATGCGGAACGACCACTGATGATCCATGCGGCTATAGCTGTAATCACGCCCGACACAAGCAAGGCGGGCACCGATAGCCTCGGCATGGGCCAGCAGCGAGCCCGGCGGGTTCGGGTCGGCACAAATAGCCGGCTTGCCGTTACGGTAAATACCGGCTTTTTCAAAACCTATGCTTTCCCGGTCATTTCCCAGAAAAGCCTGATGGTCGATATCCACACTCACCACGACGGAAACATCGGCATCAAACGCATTGGTGGCATCCAGTCGCCCGCCCAAGCCCACTTCCAGCACCGCAACATCGACCTGCTGGCCGATAAAGCAATGCATGGCCGCCAGCGTCCCCACCTCGAAATAACTGAGGCTCACCCCGACTTCGGCCCGCGCCTGTTCCACCGCGACAAAGCCTGCGATCAGCAAGCTGTCGCTGGCGCTTTGCAGGTCGATCGCGACGCGTTCGTTGTAGTCATTGATATGCGGCGAGGTATAGGTGCCCACTTTGAAGCCGGCGCGATTCAGGATGGTCGACAGCATGGCTGCGACCGAACCCTTGCCATTGGTGCCGCCTATCAAGACCACGGGGAAATCGGTATCCAGCTGCATGGCAGCCTTGACCGCACTCACCCGGGCAAGTCCCATATCGATAGTGACCGGGTGGGCGGCTTCCAGATAGGCAAGCCACTGTTCAAGCGTGGAACTGGCGTTGGGTATCATCATGGTGACAACTCTCATTATGGGGTCGGGGGAGGATCAGGGCCTGCGCGCATCCGGCTGCCAGCGCAAAAAGACGCGCAGCTTACGCAAGGCATCGGCGTCTGCGCTGTCCGGCCATAGCGTGAGCCTGCGCCTTTGACTGCCGGCATGTGCCATCACGACACTCAGCCATGGACTGCTGCGGCTATTGCCATCCAGCAGCCAGAGCTCGCTCCTATCCGGAAAAACCGCGCTCAGTACGCCCGAGGCGCTGACGTCCAGACACAAGGGCCGGCGGCGATTGGCGAGCCAGCCCTCGCTTTGCAGGCAAGCCAGCAGCAAGGCTGCATCCAGTAGCAGCAGGACCCACGGTCCATTGCAGTACAGCACCGCCAGCGCAAGGCTTGAGGCCAGCAGGCAAAACAGCAGCAGCGCCAGCAGCGACCGGCGTAAAGTCACGCGAAACGGCCGCAGCGCCATGCCAGCTTACAGCTCGGTCGTCGGCGTATTCAGAATATCGGCGTCCACGCTGTCCAGCACCATGCTGTGGAACTCGACATCGAACCACTGCCAGAACGCCAGCAGCGAGATATCAGCAGGCCAGGCCGACTCGTCTTCGTGCCAGCTGGCCAGCTCCATACGGAATAGCTGCTCGGCCATTTCGTCGATATAGGCAACCGCCTGCTCCGGCTCGTCAAACTCGGGCAAAAGCATGGCGGTACAGTCGGCACGCAGGCTGTCCAGCGTCAGATCTATCATGTCCTCGCCGGATACGGTACGCAGCCACGCAAGAAAAGGCGCGCGCGGTTTGATAATGGCGACGGAGCGATCAACGAAATACATGGTTTATCCTTGGGTGACGGGCAAAACGCGATGGCGGAAAATTAAAGGCAGGCCATCACGGCGCGCATTGTACATGGCTAGCACGGCGTAGCGAAGGCAGGCGCGCATGGCGTGCTACAATCGCGCCATCCCAAACTACCCAGCGAGCCATCCATGGCCCTCATTTCTGTCGAGAAGGCTTGCCTTGCCTTCGGACACCACGCCCTACTGGACCGTGTCGATTTTTCCCTGGAGGCAGGCGAAGTCGTCGGCCTGATCGGCCGCAACGGCGCCGGCAAA